>NZ_JBHJQI010000025.1:0-79942 GCF_042262805.1 Streptomyces sp. NPDC056361 | reverse complement strand
CCCCCCGGGTCCGATGCCAGGAACCCCGCCCCTCAGGCCGGCTCCTCCGCGGCTTCCGACGCCCCGGAAGCCGCGCCCGCCCCCACCGCCGCCAGCTCCACCGCCGCCGGCTCCACCGACGTCGCCGCGCCCTCCAGTTCCAGGACCCACACCTCGTTCGGGCCCTCGCGGAGGACCGGGCCCGGCACGAAGAGGGCGTCCTGGGGGCCGACCGACCAGTAGCGGCCGAGGCAGAAGCCGTTCACCCAGACGAAGCCGCGGGTCGCGCCCGGCAGCCGCAGTTCGGCGTCACCCGCGCCGGTGACCTCGATCGTCGCGCGGTAGAGGCCGGGGCCGGGGGCGGCGGGGACCTCGGCGAAGGGCACCTTGTCGACCGCCGCCGGCTCGAAGGCGTCCAGGCGCAGGCCCCGGGCCCGTACGCCGTGGAGGTACTGCCGCTCGTGGAGGACGCCGCCCGTGATGCCCTTCGGCTCGGCGAGGCGGGGCCCGTAGTTGACGCGGCCGAGGGACTCCACCCACAGGTCCACGACGGCCGGACCCGCCACCGGCTCCGGCAGCCGCGCGTCCTCCGCGTCCAGGACGCCCGCGGGGACGCCGTCGACGTACACCGAGGCCCGGTCGCGCAGGCCCCTCACGCCCAGCGGATACGGCTGCCGGGGCCCCGGCACGGACACCCGGTAGCGGACCAGGCCCCGGTCGACGCCCAACTCCTCGAAGGTCGGGGGCGCCGGGGTCTCCGACTCCGCGCCGCCGAGCACCTCTAGGACGCCGTCCAGCGGCGCCCAGCCGGTGAAGGCGCCGCGCACCGGGGCGGCCAGCCGCGGCGGGGGCTCCGGCATCGCGGGCAGCGGCCCGTCCGCGTACGCGGCGAGCACCTCGCGGAAGAGCCGGTACTTCTCCGTCGGCCGACCGGCCTCGTCGACCGGCGCGTCGTAGTCGTACGAGGTCACCGTCGGCAGCAGCGCCCCGTCGTGCAGTTCACCGGACCGGTTCGCGCCCGCCCGGCCGGCGAAGTTCGTCCCGCCGTGCGCCATGTACAGGTTGACCGACGCCCCGCACTCCAGGATCTCCCGCAGGGCCGCCGCCGCGTCCGCCGCGTCCCGCACCGTGTGGTCCGTGCCCCAGTGGTCGAACCAGCCGCACCAGAACTCCATGCACATCAGCGGCCCCGACGGCTGGTGGCGCCGCAGCGTCGCGAAGCCCTCCCGCGCGCCAGAACCGAAGTTCGCCGTCGCGAGCACGCCCGGCACCGAGCCGCCCGTCAGCATGTGGTCCTCGGGCCCGTCCGACGTGAACAGCGGCACCTCGACCCCGCAGTCGCGCAGCAGCCCCGCCAGCCACTCCAGATAGCCCCGGTCGCTGCCGTAGCTCCCGTACTCGTTCTCCACCTGGACCAGGACCACCGGACCGCCCCGGTCGACCTGCCGCTCCACCACCTGCGGCAGCAGCCGCCGGAACCAGGCCTCCACGGGCGCCAGGAACTCCGGGTCGAGGGTCCGCACCCGCCGCCCGAGCGGCCCGGTCAGCCAGTGCGGCAGACCGCCGTTCTCCCACTCGGCGCAGATGTACGGCCCCGGGCGCACGATCGCCCGCATCCCGGCCCGCCCCACCGCGTCCAGGAACCGCCCGAGCGCGTCCGCGTCCGCGTAGCGGCCGGGCTCCGGTTCGTGCAGGTTCCACGGGACGTACGTCTCGACGCAGTCGAGGCCCATCGCCCGCAGCATCCCGAGCCGGTGCTCCCAGTGCCCCTCGTGCACCCGGAAGTAGTGCAGCGCCCCCGAAAGCAGCCGCACCGGCCGCCCGTCGAGCAGAAAGTCCTCGTCACCCACAGCGAACGTGCTCATGGCCTCACCCTCACCCCCTGGCGGCGGGCCGGTCCATGGACAAAGATCGTCGCAGTTTGGACGTTAGGGAAGGGCCCGCGGCATGTACCACACCTGGATGCGCTACTTCACGCCCGGCCCCGTCCACCACCGGCTCGGCCTCGTCTGCCTGGGCGTCGGCCTCCAGCACGGCACCCTGCCCACCGTCGGCCCCCGCACCCTCGACCACCACGTCGCCGTCGTGGTCTCCGCGGGCAGCGGCTGGTACCGGGGCGCCGACGGCCGCCGCGCCACCGTCACCGCCCCCGCGCTGCTCTGGCTCACCCCCGGCACCCCGCACCACTACGGCGCCGACCCCGGCACCGGCTGGGACGAGGCCTTCGTCGACTTCTCGGGACCCGCCACCGCCACCTACACCGAACTCGGCTACATCGAACCCGACCGGCCCGTCGTGCCCCTCTCCGACGCCGCCCCCGCCCGCGCCGCCATCGGCCGCATCGCCCGCGCCGCCCGCCCCGGCAACCCCCTCCTGGAGGTCGAGACCGGCGCCGCCGTCCACGAACTCCTCGTCGCCCTGCGCCGCGCCCGCGCCGACACCAACGCCGACGGCGACCCCGTCCTCGCCGCCCTCGCCCGCGACGCCTTCCAGCCCCTCTCCGTCGCCGACCACGCGGCCCGGCACGGCATGACCCCCGCCGAACTGCGCACCGCCGTCCGCCGCGCCGCCGGCTGCAGCCCCAAGGACTACCTGCTCACCGTCCGCCTCGGCCGCGCCAAGGAACTCCTCGCCGCCACCGAGCTGCCCGTCGCCGCCGTCGCCCGGCGCGTCGGCTACGACGACCCCGCCTACTTCTCGCGCCTCTTCACCCGCCGGGTCGGCACCGCTCCCATCCGCTTCCGCGAGCAGCAGGGGCGTTCCGTACACGGCGGCTGGAGCGACCGCGTTCCGGATCCCGAACACCCGCCCACCATCCCGCCGAGATCCGTCTAAGCTCGCAGATCATGAGCGACACCAGCGAGATCGACCCGACCGTCACCGCCGAGCTGACCCGGCTGCGCGAGAGCATCGACAACATCGACGCGGCGGTCGTGCACATGCTCGCCGAGCGCTTCAAGTGCACCCAGCAGGTCGGCGTCCTCAAGGCCGAGCACCAGCTGCCGCCCGCCGACCCCGCCCGCGAGGCCCGCCAGATCGCCCGGCTGCGGGAACTCGCCGAGAGCGCCAAACTGGACCCGGCGTTCGCGGAGAAGCTCCTCAACTTCATCATCGCCGAGGTCATCCGCCACCACGAGACGATTGCGGACGGAGCACGCTGATGGCCCGCGTCACGGTCTTCACCCTCGGAGGCACCATCTCCGCGCGCGGCGGTGACGCGGCCCGCATGACCGGCCAGGAGGTCCTGGCCGAACTGGGCGCGCCCGAGGACGTCGTCCTCCGCGACTTCCGCCGCGTGCCCAGCTCCTCCGTCACCCACGAGGACCTCGCCGCACTGGCGGAAGAGGTGCGCAAGACCGTCGCCGACGGCTCCGGCGTGGTCGTCGTCCAGGGCACCGACACCCTGGAGGAGACCGCCTTCCTCCTCGACCTGCTCTGCACCACCGAACGGCCGATCGCCGTCACCGGCGCCATGCGCCGCCCCGACCTGCCCGGCGCCGACGGCCCCGCCAACCTCGCCGCCGCGCTCGCCGTCGCCGCCGACCCGGCCTGCCGGAACCTCGGCGTCCTCGTGGTCCTCGCCGACGAGATCCACGCCGCCCGCCTCGCCCGCAAGACCCACACCACCTCCGTCGCCACCTTCGCCTCGCCGGGCGCGGGGCCGATCGGCACCGTCGTCGAGGGCGAGCCCCGCCTCCTGCTCCGCCCCGCCGTCCCCGCCGCCCTGTGCCCGCTGAAGTTCGACCCGGCCGTACGGGTGGCCCTCGTGACGCTCTCCCAGGGCGACCGCGGCGAGCTCCTCGACGCCGTCGACCACCGCTTCCAGGGCCTCGTCGTCGCCGCCTTCGGCGCCGGCCACGCCCCCACCTGGCTCGTCGACCCGCTCGCCGAGCTCGCCCGCCGCATCCCGGTGGTCCTCGCCTCCCGCACGGGCGGCGGCGCGACCCTCTCGCACACCTACCGCGGCCCCGGCTCCGAGTACGACCTGCTGCACCACGGACTGATCCCGGCCGGCCCCCTCGACCCCGCCAAGGCCCGCATCCTGCTCCACGCCCTGCTCTCCAGCGGCGCGGCCGGCCCCACCGGCTACGACCGCCCGCGCATCACCGCCGCCTTCGCCCACCTGAACGGCTCCGGACTCGCCTGACGGCACACGCCGTCGCGCAGGCGATTCGCCTGAGGGCGCAATAGCGCACCACCTCTGCCCGATGCGGAAGGCATCGGGCAGCATAGGGCCCATGTCCGTACTGACGCGCGACGAAGCGCAGACCCGTGCCCAGCTCCTCGACGTCCACCACTACCGGGTGGACCTCGACCTCACCACCGGCGACGAGACCTTCCACTCACGGAGTCTCATCCGCTTCACGGCCCGCACCGCGGGGGACACCTTCGTCGAGCTCAAGCCCGAGACCCTCCACTCCGCGCTCCTCGACGGCGAGCCCCTCGACGTCGCCACCCTCGACGGCAACCGGCTCCCGCTGAGCCTCACCGAGGGCGAGCACACCCTCCGCATCAGCACCGTCATGCGGTACTCCCGCACCGGCGAGGGCATGCACCGCTTCAAGGACCCGACGGACGGCGAGTCGTACGTCTACACCCAGCTGTTCATGGAGGACGTCCAGCGCGTCTTCGCCGCCTTCGACCAGCCCGACCTGAAGGCCGTCTTCGAGCTGAGCGTCACCGCCCCCGAGGGCTGGACCGTCCTCTCCAACAGCATCACCGAGCAGCAGCCCGACGGCCGCTGGCTGGCCGCCCCCACCCCGCTGCTCTCCACCTACTTCGTCTGCGTCGCCGCCGGCCCCTGGCACTCGATCCGCACCGAGCACGCCGGCCTGCCCTTCGGCATCCACTGCCGCCGCTCCCTCGGCGCCCACCTCGACGCCGACGCCGAGGAGATCCTCGCCGTCACCAAGGCCTGCTACGACCGGTACCACGAGAAGTTCGACGAGCCCTACCCGTTCGACTCGTACGACCAGGCCTTCGTCCCCGAGTTCAACGCGGGCGCCATGGAGAACCCCGGACTCGTCACCTTCCGCGACGAGTTCGTCTTCCGCTCCGCCGTCACCGTCACCGAGCGGCAGACCCGCGCCATGGTCATCGCCCACGAGATGGCCCACATGTGGTTCGGCGACCTCGTCACCCTGCGCTGGTGGGACGACATCTGGCTGAACGAGTCCTTCGCCGAGTACATGGGCTTCCAGACCGTCAACGAGGCCTGCTCCGACCTCTTCCCCGACACCTGGGTCGACTTCGGCATCGCCCGCAAGGCCTGGGGCTACGAGGCCGACCAGCGGCCCTCCACCCACCCCGTCGCCCCCGACCCGGAGGCCGTCCCCGACACCGCCTCCGCCCTCCTCAACTTCGACGGCATCTCCTACGCCAAGGGCGCCTCCGCCCTCCGCCAGCTCGTCACCTGGCTCGGCGAGAAGGACTTCCTCGCCGGCATCAACATCCACTTCAAGCGCCACAAGTTCGGCAACGCCACCCTCGCCGACTTCATCGACAACCTCGCCGCCGCCACCGAACGCGACGTCCACGGCTGGGCCGAGCAGTGGCTCCGCACCACCGGCGTCGACACCCTCACCCCCCGCGTCGACGGCGAGGGCACCAGCTGGCGGCTCACCGTCGACCGCGCGGGCAGCCGCCCGCACCGGATCTCCGTCGGCGTCTACGACCGGGACCCCTCCGGCGCCCTCGAACTGCGCGAGCGCCGCGAGGTCGACGTGCCGCAGGAGGCGCCCGCCGAGCTGACCGGCCCGCGCCCGGCCCTCGTCGTCCTCAACGACGAGGACCTCACCTACACCAAGCTCCGCTTCGACGAGGTGTCCCTGGAGACGGCCCTGCGCGACCTCTCCCGCATCCCGGACGCGCTGACCCGCGCCGTGGTGTGGAACGCCCTGCGCGACATGGTCCGCGACGGCGACCTCACCCCCGCCGCGTACCTGGACACCGCCCTCGCGCACCTGCCCGAGGAGACCGAACTCGCGCTCCTCCAGGGCGTCCTCGGCTTCGCACGCACCCAGATCGCCGACCGGTACGTGTCCGACGACGAGCGCCCCGCCGCCCTCGCGAAGATCGGCGAGATCGCCCGCGCCCTGCTGCGCCGCACCGAGGACGGCGAGGCTCCCGGCCTGCGCCTCACCGCCGTGCGCGCCTGCATCGACAGCGCCACCACCCCCGACAAGATCGCCTCCTGGCTCGACGAGGGCACCGTCCACGGCGGCCCCGAGCTCGACCCCGAGCTGCGCTGGCGCATCCTCGCCCGCCTCGCCGTCCTCGGCGCCACCGACGAGACCGTCATCGCCGCCGAACTGGAGCGCGACCCCAGTGCCACCGGCGAGGAAGGCGCCGCCCGCTGCCGCGCCGCGCTCCCGGACCCGGCGGCCAAGGCCGCGGCCTGGTCGGCCCTCTTCGACTCGGACGACCTGTCGAACTACCTGTTCACGGCGACCGCGCAGGGCTTCTGGCAGCCCGAGCAGGCCGAACTCGTCCGCGCGTACGTGCCGCGCTTCTACGCCGACGCCACCGCCCTCGGCGCCCGCCGCGGCCCCGCCATGGCCGAGGCGGCCGGCCGCTACGCCTTCCCGTTCCACGCGGTCGACGCCGAATCGCTGGCCCTCGGCGAGTCCCACCTCGACGACGACGCCGTGATCCCCGCCCTGCACCGCAAGCTCGTCGACCAGCTCGACGACCTGCGCCGGGCACTGGCGGTCCGCACCGCCTGAGGCCGCCCCCCGGCGCACGGCACGATGCCCGTGCGCCGGGGACAGCCGCACGCACACCCGCGGGGCTCCCACGAGCCCCGCGGAAGCCCCGTGCGCCCGGCCTGATCGGCAAGACACCTCTAGGCCCTTGTCCCCCGTTCGGGTCACAAGTGCCGACTCCCCGGACAGGTTGCGGTGGGGCCCGCCACCCTGTCGTCCATGCGTGCCGCACTCCCACCCCTCGCCGGAGGCACCTCCGGCGCCGAGGCCCTCCGGCCCCTTCTGGACACCGTCCTCGACGCCCTCCGGGAGGGCGCGCAGGCGAGGGGCGGGCCCCTGCCGGCCGGGGGCCCGGCGGCCGTGGCGGCGGCGACGGCGTCTCTCGGACCCGTACTCCCCGAGACCGGCAGCGGTGCGCACGAGGCCCTCCGGACCCTCGTCCGCGCCGTCGCGGAAGGCGCGGCCGACCCCGCCCACCCGCTCTGCGCCGCCCATCTGCACACCCCGCCGCTCGCCCTCGCCGCCGCCGCCGACCTGGCGGCGTCCGCGCTGAACCCGTCGATGGACTCCTGGGACCAGGCGCCGGCGGCCTCCGCCCTGGAGGAGCGGCTCACGGCGGCGCTGGCGGCCGAGGTGTACCCGGAGGCCGACCGTCCCGACGCGCTCGTGACCACCGGCGGCACGGAGTCCAACCAACTCGCCCTGCTCCTGGCCCGGGAGCGGCACGGCCCGGTCCGCACCGTCGTCGGGGCCAACGCCCACCACTCGTTCCACCGCGCCGCCTGGCTCCTCGGCCTGCCGGAACCGGTCACCGTGCCCACCCCGAGCGGCAGGCTGGAGCCGGCCGCCCTCGCCGAGGCCCTCACCCGCACCCGCGGCCCCGTCCTCGTCGCCGCCACCGCCGGCACCACCGACGAGGGGCTCGTCGACCCGATCGCCGCCCTCGCGGACGTGTGCACGGCACACGGAGCCGAACTCCACGTCGACGCGGCCTACGGAGGCCCCGTCCTCTTCAGCCGGACGCACCGCCACCTCCTGGACGGCCTCGACCGGGCCCGCACGGTCACCGTCGACCTGCACAAGCTCGGCTGGCAGCCGGCCGCCGCCGGGCTCCTCGCCGTACGGGACGCGGACGACCTGGCCGTCCTCGGCCACACCGCCGACTACCTCAACGCCGACGACGACACGGAGGCCGGCCTCCCCGACCTCCTCGGCCGCTCGCTGCGCACCACCCGCCGCCCCGACGTCCTGAAGGCCGCCGTGACGTTCCGCGCGCTCGGCCGCGAAGGCCTCGGGGCGCTCGTCGACGCCTGCATGGCGCGCGCGCAGGACCTCGCCGACCTCGTGGAGAAGGCCCCGGGCCTGGAGCTGCGCGCCCGCCCGACCCTCACCACGGTCCTGTTCCGGCCGGTCACCGCCTCCGAACGCGCGGGCGGCACCATCCCCGCCGGAGCCGCCGGAGCCGCCGGAGCCGCCGGAGCCGCCGGAGCCGCCGGAGCCGCCGGAGCCGCCGGAGCCGCCGGAGCCGCCGGAGCCGCCCCCTCCGCCGACGAGGAGCTCGCCACGATCCGCCGCACCCTGCTCGCCGGGGGCCACGCCGTCCTCGGCCGCGCCGCGGCGGACGGCCGCCTCTGGCTGAAGGCCACCCTGCTCAACCCCCACGCCACCCCCGGCGACCTGGCACAGCTCATCACCCTCGTGGAAGGCAGCACGCACCGATGACCGGCAGCACCCCTCAGCAGGACCTCGACCAGCCCCACGACCTGGTGGGCGTCGGCATCGGCCCCTTCAACCTCTCGCTCGCCGCCCTCGCGCACGGCGTGCCCGGCGGCGGCCTCGCCGCCACCTTCTACGAGCAGCGCCCCGCCTTCCAGTGGCACCCCGGGCTCCTCATCGAGGGCGCCACCCTCCAGGTCCCGTTCCTCGCGGACCTGGTGACGCTCGCCGACCCGACCAGCCCCTGGACGTTCCTCAACTACCTGAAGAGCCGCGAGCGCCTCTTCCCCTTCTACTTCGCCGAGAAGTTCCACATCCAGCGCGCCGAGTACGACGCCTACTGCCGCTGGGTCAGCGAGCGGCTCCCGGGCCTGCACTTCGGCCACCAGGTCGACTCGGTGCGCTGGAACCCCGAGCGGCGCCTGTTCGAGGTCGACTTCACGCAGGTGGACCCGGAGGGCGAGGCCGAGGCCCTGGGCCGCGCGTACACCCGGAACGTCGTCCTGGGCGTCGGCACCGAGCCGTACGTCCCCGAGCCGCTCAAGCCGCTCTCCGACGCCCCCGGCGTCCCCGTCTTCCACTCCGCCGACTACCTGACGCACCGCGAGACGCTCCTCGCCGCCGGGCACGTCACCGTCATCGGCTCGGGGCAGTCCGGCGCCGAGGTCTTCCTCGACCTGCTGCGGGCCCGCCCCGCCGGAGCCGAGCGGATCCACTGGCTGGCCCGTACCGAGGCCTTCGCCCCGATGGAGTACTCCAAGCTCGGTCTGGAGCACTTCACCCCCGACTACACCCGCTACTTCCACGCGCTGCCCGAGCCGGTGCGCGGCGACCTCGTGCCCCGGCAGTGGCAGTTGCACAAGGGCATCGACGCCGACACCATCGCCGCCATCCACGACGAGCTGTACCGCCGCACCCTGCACGGCGGCTGGCCCGACGCGGTGCTCACCCCCGGTGTCCGGGTCCGTACGGCGGGCCGGGTCGCCACCACCCAGGTCGAGCTCCACCTGGAGCACCTCCAGCAGGGCACCCGCTCCCGGCTCACCACCGACGCGGTGGTCCTCGCCACCGGCTACCGGGAGCGCCCGGTGGACCGGATGCTGGCCGGTCTCGACCCCTACCTGCGCCACGACTCCGCGGGGCGCGCCCGGGTCGACGAGCGGTACCGGCTGGTCCTCGACCCGTCGGTGACCGGTTCGGTCTTCGTCCAGAACGCCGAGAAGCACACCCACGGCGTCGGCGCCCCGGACCTGGGCCTCGCGGCCTGGCGCAGCGCGACCATCCTCAACGCGGTCAGCGGCAAGGAGCCGTACCCGCTGCCGCGCCGCACCGCCTTCACGAGCTTCGGCCTGGAGACGCGTGAGGCGCCGAGCATTCCGGCCCAGGAGCGGAAGCTGACGCCCCTCACCCAGAACGTGTGACGGGGGGAGGCACGGGTTCGAGCCCGGCCCGGCGGCGGGGCTCCGTGCCGGACGGTGAGGACGCACCGGAGCGCTGACCGGCTGCCGCCGGGGCGTCCTCCGCCGTCATGCGGCGGCGACCGGAACCATGTTGTGGAAGGCGATGATCCGCCAGACGGGGCCGTCGCCGCCGTCATTGCCGTCGATCCGCTCGACGACGGCCAGGGCGTGCGTGGTGGCGAGCACCGCTTCGTCGGCGCCGAGGATCGTGGACTCGGCCTCGACGGTCGCCACGTCGGGACGCAGGTACCGGATGGCGCGGACCCGGGCGTCGAGGAGGGTCTTGGCGTACGACGTCCGGAAGAGCCGGTCGTGTCCGGCCTCGATGCCCGCGCGGCCGGCCGGCTTGTCTCCCCGTACGGTGGTGAAGTCGCAGTCCTCCGCGAAGCCCGTCGCGAAGAGCGCGGCATCGCCCGCCGCCCAGCCGCGGGTCATGTCGGCCCACAGGGCCCGGATGCGGGAGTCGTCGTCATGTGTGGTCACGGCGGATCACATCCCTACGAGGGTTCGGGTGCGGACACGCAGCGGGATCTCGGTGCACTGGTCGCCCGCCGCCGGCGGGGCCCAGGCCGCGAGGGCGTGGTAGAAGACGTCGCCGCGGCGTTCGAGGTAGCAGATGATGTTGATGGGCCACGCGGTGTTGCCGAAGATGTACTGGTCCATGGGCGTCGGTTGCTCGCTGAGGACGCATGCGCGCTCGCCGGGCGGGCCTATCCGGTGCCAGTCCGGGTGCATGTGGATGGAACCGAGTAAGTCCAGTCCCATGGCGTCGGCCTCCTTCGAGATCTTGAGCAGGTCGGCGGAGTCGATCCACCAGCCCCGGTGCTCGTTCTCGTAGGCGGGCCCGAATCGGGGCACGATCGCGTCGCTGAACTCGGTGCGGGCCGCCGGATCCGAGGTCCGTGCGTTGCGGCCGAAGGCGACGTGCTCGACGTTCAGCGTGGCGCCTTCGGCGCTGCCGAGGAGGAGCGCGAAGCAGGGAAGGGGAGCTTCGGGAGTGATGAGCTGGTACTGGCCCACGGCGACGGTGAGGAATTCGTCGAGGGCCTGGTGACACATCAGGACGGTCGGGTCGCTGCGGCGTTCGTCCGGTTCGGACACGGTGGGGTTGTCTCCGTTCCTCGCTGAGTGATGTCCGTTCAAGGCGAGTCGGAGCGTACGAACCCTGGGTCTCTACCCGGTCTTGGTTGAATCCCGCACGGCCTGGGTCAGAAGGGTCACCTTCGGGAATGTCATGATCTTTCCGGTCGGGGCAGGACCGTGACGTGCCGAAACGGCTCCTGCCCCGGTGGCGGGTCCGCGCGAAGGACCGCGTCGTCGGACGAGCGCTCTCCGTGGACGACGCCCGCGGACCCGCCCCGATCGGGCCGACGGCTAGAACACCGGCACGCCGTCGCGGGTCAGCTTCCAGTCGACCGACGCGAACAGGCCGGGGTCGACCGTCCCCTTCGCCTGCACCCACTGGATGATGGTGTTGCGGATCTCGTCCGAGTTGGCCCACAGCTGCTGGGCGCCCGCGACGTGCGGGAACGCGCCGCCGCCGCTCGCCCGGTAGTTGTTGACGGCGAGGACGAACTTCGCGGCCGGGTCGAGCGGCTTGCCCTCGAAGGACAGGCCGGTGATCCGCTGCCCGGCGGGCTTCGCGATGTCGATCTCGTACGTCAGACCGGACACGGCGTCGTAGTTGTAGTCCGGCGTCCCGCCCGCGTTGGTCAGGGCCGCGGTGTCCACGGGGGCGCCCGGCGCGGTCTGGACGTAGTACTTCGCCGAGTACTCCAGGTAGTCCTTCAGCTGGGCGCCGGTCAGCAGACGGGCCTCCAGCGTGTTCTCGAAGGGGTACAGCCCGGCGGCGTCCTTGATGCTGATCTCGCCGGCCGGGATCCGGGCCGTCCGCGAGAAGCAGGACGCCTGCGAGAGCACCGGCAGCCCGGCGTACGCGCCGCCCGCGAGGGCCGCCCTCACCGTGTCGGCCTGCACCACGTTGATCAGGTCGATGATCGGCTCGTCCTTCCACGGCGCGTCGGTCGTGGTCATGGCCGCGGTGGAGGTGCCGATGACCTGGTTGACGTACGCGACGACCTTCTTGTGCTCGTCCGCCAGCAGCCCGGTGATCTCCGGGTCCTCCGCCACCGTGTTGGAGTTGAGGACCTGCGCGGCGACCTTCTCGACGGTCCAGCGGCCCTTCTCCCACACCAGGTCGAAGTCGAAGAGGGTGAGGCGCTGACCCCACTTCAGCGGCTCGGAGAGGACGACCTCCTTGCCGGTCTGCTTGTTGGCGATCCGGTACTCGGGGATCTCGGTGTGCGCGTGGCCGACGAGGATGGCGTCGATGCCGGGGACCTGCTCGGCGACGAGCCCGGCCGCGTTCTCGACGTGCGGGAGCTGGTCACCGTACGAGGAGGTGCCGCTGGAGCCGGAGTGCGCCGAGACGACGACCACGTCGGCGCCCATCGAGCGGAGCTTCGGCACCCACTTCGCGGCCTGCTCCTCAAGACCCGGGAAGACCATCCTGCCGGTGACGTTCGCCTTGTCCCAGATGGCGATGCCCGGGTTGGTCAGGCCCAGGACCGCGACCTTGACGTCCTTGCCGTGCGGGGTGCGCAGGCAGTGCATGCTGTACGGGGCGAAGGCCGGACGCAGGGTCTTCGCGTCGAGCGCGTTGGCGCCGAGCAGCGGGAAGTCGCACTGCTCCTCGAACTTCCGCAGCACCGGGATGCCGTAGTTGAACTCGTGGTTGCCGAGCGCGGCGGCGTCGTAGCCGATGGCGTTCATGGCCTGGGCCATGGGGTGGACCGGGCCGCCGGTCCGGGTGATCGGGTCGATCTTGGCGTAGTAGTAGGACAGCTGGGTGCCCTGGATGGTGTCGCCGGCGTCGATGAGGAGGGTGTTGCGACGGCCCTTGGCCGCGCGGATCCGGTCGACGAGGGTGGAGATCTTGGCGAGGCCGACGTCGTTGTGGGCCTTGTCGTCGAACTCCTTGTCCGTGAAGTAGTCCCAGTTGAAGACGTTGCCGTGCAGGTCGGTCGTGCCCATCACGGTGAAGGAGTACCGCTTCTGCGGACGCGGGCGGCCCGCGGCGACGGCGTCGGCGGCCTCGGCGGGTGCGGCGGCGGCTCCGGCGACGGCCACTCCGGCCCCGACGGCGGCCGAGCGCTCCAGGAACGTCCTGCGGTTCAGCGGCATGTGTGTCTCCCCTTTGGTTCTGTGGCGCCCGCACCCAAACGTGGTGCACAACGCGCGTAGATTCTGGCCCAGACCTTCACGTCGGCAACAGGCCTTTCGGGTTACGGAGTGGGAAAGTGTTCGATGGACGATCGTCGTCGAACACGGAGGATCAGGACGTGACGCAGGAACACGCGACCCCGGAGGCCCCCCAGGTGACGGTGCGTGGCGAGGGGCGCCTGGAGGTCGAGCCGGAGCTCGCCCGGATCTGGCTGACGGTCTCCGCGCGGGGCACGGACCGCGCGGAGACGCTCACCGACCTCACCCGCCGCAACACGCGGGTGCTCGACCTGGTCAAGGCGCTCGGCGACGCGGTCGAGAAGCTGGAGACCGGCAGCTTCTCCCTCGCGCCGGAGCTGACCAGGAAGGGTCGCGGAGAGCGGGTGCACGCCTATACGGGCCGGGTGCGGGTGACCGCCGAGCTGACCGACTTCACCGCGCTCGGCGAGCTGGTGACCCGGCTCGCCGACCTGGAGATGACGAGCGTCGAGGGCCCGTGGTGGGACCTGCGGCCGGCCTCCCCGGCGTACGCGGAGGCGCGCCGGCTCGCGGTCGAAGAGGCGGTCCAGCGGGCGCGCGCCTACGCGGCGGCGCTCGGTACCTCGCTCGCCTCACTCCTCGAACTGTCGGACGCGGGTCTCGCCCAGCCGTCGATGCCGAGGCGCGCCGGCTTCGGCGGGGCGGCCGTGGCCTACGCGGCGGAGGCGGTCGGCGAGACCCCGGCGCTCGACCTCGAACCGCAGCGTCAGACGGTCACCGCCGAGGTCGTGGCGCGCTTCACGATGCGGCCGCCCGCACTCTGAGACGGTCGCTTCCGGGGCCCGGAAATCGCTCATCGGAGCACCCCTGCGCACAGATTCAAGACTTGTCAACAACCTTTCACGGAAAGGTTGTTGAGTAGTCATGCCCAGCCAACTTCCTACTGGTGGGTAGGCCCTAGGCTCGCCTCATGCGCCGAGCGAAAATCGTTTGTACCCTTGGGCCCGCCACCGAAACATACGACCAGATCAAGGCGTTGGTCGAGGCCGGAATGGACGTGGCCCGCTTCAACCTCAGCCACGGCGGCTACGCCGAGCACGAGGAGCGCTACCAGCGCGTCCGCAAAGCCGCCGACGAGACCGGCCGCAGCGTCGGCGTCCTCGCCGACCTTCAAGGCCCGAAGATCCGTCTCGGCCGCTTCCGCGAAGGTCCCGTACTCCTTGAACGCGGCGACGAGTTCACCATCACCGTCGAGCCGATGGAGGGCGACCGCCACTGCTGCGGCACGACCTACCCCGGCCTCGCCGCCGACGTGACCGCCGGCGAGCGCATCCTCGTCGACGACGGCCGCGTCACCCTGGAGGTCACCTCCGTCGAGGGCCCCCGGGTGAAGACCCGGGTCATCGAGGGCGGCATGGTCTCCGACCACAAAGGCCTCAACCTGCCCGGCGTCGCCGTCTCCGTCCCCGCGCTCTCCGAGAAGGACATCGAGGACCTCCGCTGGGCGCTGCGCATCGGCGCCGACGTCATCGCCCTCTCCTTCGTCCGCAGTGCCCGGGACATCGAGGACGTCCACCGGATCATGGACGAGGAGGGCCGCCGGCTCCCCGTCATCGCCAAGATCGAGAAGCCCCAGGCCGTCGAGAACATCGAGGAGATCGTCGCCGCCTTCGACGGCATCATGGTCGCCCGCGGCGACCTGGGCGTCGAAATGCCCCTGGAGCAGGTGCCGATCGTCCAGAAGCGCGCGGTCAAGCTGGCCAAGCGCAACGCCAAGCCGGTCATCGTCGCGACCCAGATGCTCGACTCGATGATCGACAACTCCCGGCCCACCCGCGCCGAGGCGAGCGACGTGGCGAACGCCGTCATCGACGGCACCGACGCCGTCATGCTCTCCGGCGAGACCAGCGTCGGCCGCTACCCGATCGAGACCGTCCGCACCATGAGCCGGATCGTCGAGGCCGCGGAGGAGGACGTGCTCGCCAAGGGCCTGCCGCCGCTCACCGAGCGGAACAAGCCCCGGACCCAGGGCGGCGCCGTCGCCCGCGCCGCCGCCGAGATGGGCGACTTCCTCGGCGCCAAGTTCCTCGTCGCCTTCACCCAGTCCGGCGACACGGTCAAGCGGCTCTCCCGCTACCGCTCGCCGATCCCGCTGCTGGCCTTCACCCCGGACCCGGCCACCCGCTCGCAGCTCAACCTCACCTGGGGCGTCGAGACCTTCCTCGGCCCGCACGTCGACTCCACGGACGCGATGGTGGCCCAGGTCGACGAGGAGCTGCTGCGGATCGGTCGCTGCCGCAAGGGCGACATCGTGGTCATCACGGCCGGTTCCCCGCCGGGCGTCGCCGGCTCGACGAACCTCGTGCGGGTCCACCACATCGGCGACCCGCTGACGTAGGGGGTCAGTACTTGGGGCCGATGTGCTCGTCCATGAGAGCGACGTCACCGCGCCGTGCCACGGAGACGTCGTGCGCCCCGGTCGCCCGGCGCCTGCTCCGCCAGGAGACACCGACACGTTCCAGCGTGTCGGTGTACAGCCGCGCTATGTCGTCCGAGCTGTTGGTGAAGAAGTAGCGGGAGTACTCGTACCGTTTCATCCGGCCGCCGATGGTCTTCTCCGTCCAGTTGACGATGCGGGAACCGTCGGAATGGATCAGCCCTCGGATGAACGACCACGGGTGGGCGTCGACGATCTCCTGCTGCCACCGTTCGAGGACGATGGCCCGCTCGTGCTTACTGCCGGGGCCGTGCTGCGGAAAGAGGCAGACGAGGTGCTTGGAGTACACCTTGACGTCGCGGCACCCGGTCTTCCGTGCCCAGGAGGCCGCGTTGTCGGGAAGCACCGTGCGAACGGCCGCCATTGCCTCCTGCTGCACTCCGGGCCAGGCGTCGTCGAGGGTGATCCGGAGGCTCGGCACCCGGTGCTGCCGGGGGTGGCTGATGTGTCCGTCGCCGAGGTACAGCCCGAGAAGGTACGCGTACGCGACGCCATCCAGCTCGCGTCCGTGGCACCGCGGGCAGAGGGGGCGGGTGAGCCTCCCGGGGCACTCGCCGCGCTGTGCACGGTCCTTGTGCTTCCAGGCGCTGATCGTGCCGGGAGGGATGTTCAGGGTCCGGGCGACAGTCGCGTTCGTCGCGCCGCTTCGCAGCAGGGTGAGTGCCCGCTGGCGCGTTCCGATGTCGTACATGTGGCCGACGGTGCCTGGTGTGGCGGCGGGTCCGCGCGCGGTTCGGCGGAGTTCACGCATGTGGGTGACGATCACCGACTGCTCGTCGACCTTCGAATCGAAGGAAAAGTGCCCCGGGTCGGACTCGAACCGACACTGTGTGGGTTTTGAATCCACTGCCTGCTGCCAATTGGGCTACCGGGGCCCGCAGAATCAAAGGTTTTCCCTGACCCTCTGCGCGTCCACCATACCGCAGCTAGGTAGGCTCTTGGTGAGCTGTATCCGCCTGGAAGAGGCCTTGAACGAGGAGCCCCCGTGACCGCCCCCGAGTCGCCCCAGCCCGCCGACGACGCCGAGGCGTCGCACGTCCCGCCGCTGACGACCCGCGTCGTCATCGCCGAGGACGAGGCCCTCATCCGCCTCGACCTCAAAGAGATGCTGGAAGAAGAGGGCTACACGGTCGTCGGTGAGGCCGGGGACGGTGCGACGGCCGTCGAGCTCGCCCGCGAGCACCGCCCCGACCTCGTCATCCTCGACGTGAAGATGCCCGTCCTCGACGGCATCTCGGCCGCCGAGAAGATCGCAGGCGAGTCCATCGCCCCGGTCCTCATGCTCACCGCCTTCTCGCAGCGCGAGCTCGTCGAGCGGGCCCGGGACGCCGGCGCCATGGCCTACCTGGTGAAGCCGTTCAGCAAGAGCGACGTGGTGCCGGCCATCGAGATGGCCGTCTCCCGCTTCGCCGAGCTGCGCGCCCTGGAGAAGGAGGTCGCCGACCTCTCCCAGCGCCTGGAGACCCGCAAGCTCGTGGACCGCGCCAAGTCCGTCCTGCAGACCCAGTACGGGCTGACGGAGCCGGCCGCGTTCCGCTGGATCCAGAAGACCTCGATGGACCGCCGCATGTCGATGCAGCAGGTCGCCGAGGCCGTCATCGAGGACGCCGAGGAGAAGAAGGCGGCCCGGGAGCAGCAGCAGTAGTCCCGCCGTACACCGCGTACCGCGAACGGGAGCCCCGCGAACGGGAGAAGGCCCGCCCCACAGCACTGTGGGGCGGGCCTTCCGTCATGAGCGGACCGGGCCGGGGCTCAGTCCTCGCCGAGGTACGTCTTGCGCACCTCGTCGTCGACGAGCAGGTCCTGGCCGGTGCCGGACAGCTTCACGTGCCCGACCTCCATCACGTACCCGTAGTCCGCGAGCGAGAGCGCGGCCTGCGCGTTCTGCTCGATGAGCAGGATCGTCATGCCCTCGGACTTCAGCGCCGCGATGGTCTCCATGATCTTCTGCATCATGATCGGGGAGAGGCCCATCGAGGGCTCGTCGAGCATCAGCAGCTTGGGCTGGGACATCAGCGCCCGGCCCATCGCCAGCATCTGCTGCTCACCGCCGGAGAGGGTGCCCGCGGCCTGCTTGCGACGCTCGCCCAGGATCGGGAAGAGGTCGTAGGCCTTCTGGATGTCCTTCTCGATGCCGGCCTTGTCGCTGCGGAGGAAGGCGCCGAGCTGGAGGTTCTCCTCGATGGTGAGCCGGGGGAAGATGTGCCGGCCCTCGGGGGAGTGGGCGAGACCGAGCGACACCACCTTGTGGGCCGGGATGCCGTTGAGCACCTGGCCGTCGAAGGTGATGGTGCCGCCGGTCGGCTTGAGCAGGCCGGACAGCGTGCGCAGGGTCGTGGTCTTGCCGGCGCCGTTGGTGCCGATCAGGGCGACGACCTGGCCCGCCTCGACGGAGAAGGAGATGCCCTTGACGGCCTCGATCTTGCCGTAGGCGACCCTGAGGTCCTCGACCTCCAGAAGTGCGGTCACTTCGAGTCTCCTTCGGTGGTGCTGTCCGCGTCGGCGGCCGGAGCCTCGTCGGCGGGGGTGTCGTCGGCCTCGGGGGCCTCGTCGGCGGCCTCGTCGGTCGCCTCGGGAGCCTCGTCCGCGGCCTCGTCGGCCTCGTCGGCCGTCTCGGTCGCCGCGTCCTCGGCGGCGGACTCCTCCGCCGACTCGGCCACCGCGGCCTCGGCTTCCGCGGCCACCTCGGCGGCCTCGACTTCGGCCGCCTCCTCCGCGCCGGGCGCTTCCTCGTACGGGGTGCCCAGGTACGCGGCGACGACGCGCTCGTCGCCCTGGACGACCTCGGACGTGCCCTCGACGAGCTTCTCGCCCTGGACGAGGACGGCCACCCGGTCGCAGAGCTTGAAGATGAACTTCATGTCGTGCTCGATGACCAGGACGGCGATGCCGCGGTCGCGGATCGCGAAGACCAGTTCCTCGGTGGTGCGGGTCTCGGCCTGGTTCATGCCGGCCGTCGGCTCGTCGAGCAGCAACAGACCGGGGTCGCTGGCGAGCGCGCGGGCGATCTCCAGCTTGCGCTGCTCGCCGTAGGGCAGGTTGCGCGCCAGGTGCTCCGCCTTGCTGCCCAGGCCCACGAACTCCAGGAGTTCCATGGCCCGTTCGCGGGAGGCGGCCTCCGCGCGCTTGAAGCCGGGGCCGCGCAGCAGCGCGGACCACAGGCCCTCCTTGGTCCGGGTGTGACGTCCGACGAGGACGTTCTCCAGGACCGTCATGTTGGAGAAGAGGCGGATGTTCTGGAAGGTGCGCGCGATGCCGGCCTGGGTGACCAGGTGCGGCTTCGGCGGCAGGACCGTGCCCTTGTAGCTGACCTTGCCCTCGGTGGGGACGTACAGACCGGTCAGGCAGTTGAAGAAGGTCGTCTTGCCGGCGCCGTTCGGGCCGATCAGACCGACGATCTCGCCCTCGCGGACGGTCAGGTCGACGTCGCGGACGGCGGTCAGGCCGCCGAACCGCATGGTGACGCCGCTCGCTTCCAGGACCGGCGCGGCCGTGACGGTGCCGGTGGCGGTTTCCGTGGTGGTGGTCGTCATGGCTTTCACGCCCCTGCCTTCGCCGTACCGACGCCCGTGTCCTCGGGCTGTCGCTGTTCCGGTACGCCGACGTGGTCGTCGTTCTCGTGGAATTCCAGCCGTGCCCGCTTGTTGGCGATGAGGCCCTCGGGACGGAAGCGCATCAGCAGGATCAGGGCGATGCCGAAGCCGAGCAGCTGGTAGTCCTGGAGGAAGGACAGCTTGGCGGGGATGAGGAAGAGGAGCGCGGAGCCGACGATCGGGCCGCTGATCGTGCCCATGCCGCCGAGGATGACGGCCGCGAGCAGGAAGGCGGAGTTCGGCGGGACGGGACCGGCGAACACGTAGTTCTCCGGGACCACCGTCGTGTTGACGTGCGCCTGCACCGTGCCCGCGAGACCGGCCAGGGCCGCACCGAGGGCGAAGGCGACGAGCTTGACCCGGAAGCCGTTGATGCCCATGGCGGTGGCGGCGGTCTCGTCCTCGCGGATCGCGACCCAGGCGCGGCCGATGCGGCTGTTGCCGGCGCGGGCGAAGACGACCACGACCAGCAGCATGATCAGGATCATGAGCAGGTAGTAGTTGGCGTAGGCGCCGAGCTCGACGCCGAGCACGACGTGCGACTCGCCGAAGTTGTACCCGAAGAACTCCAGCTGCGGGATGTTCGGGATGCCGTTCGGGCCGTTGGTGATCTGCGGACCCGAGGTGCCGTCCAGGTTGCCCATGGCGATGCGGAAGATCTCACCGAAACCGAGGGTCACGATGGCGAGGTAGTCGCCGCGCAGCCGCAGGGTCGGCGCGCCGATGACGACACCGAAGACCAGCGAGGCGGCCATGCCGGTGAGGGCGGCGGCCCAGAAGGGGAACTGGACGCCGAACGCCGACGAGGTGGCGCCGGAGACCAGTGCCGCCGTGTAGGCGCCGACACCGAGGAAGGCCACGTAACCGAGGTCGAGCAGACCGGCCAGGCCGACGACGATGTTCAGGCCGAGGGCGACGGTCGCGAAGATCAGGATGTTGACCGCGATCAGCGTGTACGTGTCGCCGCTCTGCTGGATGAACGGGAACGCGATCGCCATGACGATGGCCGCCGTGACGGTCACCTGGCGGTTGCGCGCCGTGATGCCGGACAGCCGCTGGGTCAGGCCGGACTTGACCAGCGCCGTGGCCGAGAAGCCGACGAGGATCAGGTACGCGATGAAGAGCTGCGGCTCCGAGTCGTCGGTGTCGATGCCGAACGTGACCACGAAGAGTCCGACGGCGAACACCGCGACGATGACCAGGATCTCGGCCCAGGAGGGCAGACGCTTGGCGGGGGTCGCCTTGCGGGTGTCGTCGGGCAGCAGGTACGCGGCGACCGCGGGCACGGCGGACACGAGGACGGCGACACCGGCGCCGGGCTCCAGGTCCACCACGGCGCCGAGCTCCCAGACGATCGAGATCGCGGTGAAGGCGGTGGTGGCGAAGGTGCCGAGGCCCAGGATCCACAGCGCCTTGCGGGTGCCGGCGGGGGTCAGCCAGCGGAGGCCCTTGACGCCGAGCGCGGAGAGCGCGTGGAGGCCGGTGAGGACGCCGCCGACGAGGGTGAGGAGCTGGAGCGGGGCGGGGTTGCCGTAGATCGTGAGGTTGCCGGGGAAGGCGGTGGTCCACGTCCAGGCGAGGAAGGCGCTGGCGACGGTGGCGAGGCTGCCGCCGACGATGGCCCAGAGCAGCAGCGCCTGCTTGGGCGCCGCGGTCGTCTTGTCGATGCTCGTCATGGTGCTCACGCCCTGTCCGCGACGCGCTCGCCGAGCAGGCCTTGGGGCCGCACGAGGAGTACGAGGATGAGGAGGACGAAGGCCCACACGTTGGACCAGGCACCGCCGCCGAGCTGCTGCATGCCGGGGATGTCCTCGATGTAGGCGATCGAGAGGGCCTCGGCGAGGCCGAGGACGACGCCGCCGACCATGGCGCCGTAGATGTTGCCGATGCCACCGAGGACGGCGGCGGTGAAGGCCTTCAGACCGAGGATGAAGCCCATCTCGAAGTTGATCTGGCCCTTGTCGACGCCGTACGCGACGGCGGCGACGGCGGCGAACGCGGCACCGATGGCGAAGGCCATGACGATGATGCGGTCGGTGTTGATGCCCATCAGCTTCGCGGTGTCCGGGTCCTGCGCGGTGGCCTGCATGGCCCGGCCGCTGCGGCTCTTGGAGACGAAGACGCCGAGGGCGAGCATGCACAGCGGCGCGAGCACGAGGATGAAGGCGTCGGCGCGCTGGATCGAGAGGCTCTCGGTGATCTTGAAGGCGTCACCCTTGAACTCGGGGAAGCTCACGGCCTTCTTGGCGTCCGGGTAGAACTGCCAGACGAGCTGCTGGAGCGCGATGGACAGGCCGATCGCCGTGATGAGCGGTGCCAGCCGGGGCGCGCTGCGCAGCGGGCGGTAGGCGAACCGCTCGGCGGCGGTGGCGACGGCCACGGAGGCTATCGCGCCACCGACGATCATGAGCGGTATCGCCACCAGCAGGGACGTGCCGCTCGGGAGAGCGGTGTAGGTGGTGAGGGCTCCGAAGCCCCCGATCATGAAGATCTCGCCGTGGGCGAAGTTGATGAGCTGGACGATGCCGTAGACCATGGTGTACCCGATGGCGATGAGGCCATAGAGGGCACCGAGGGCCAGGCCGTTGGCCAGCTGTTGCGGCAGTTCGTTCACCGCAGGCCTCCGATGAGCTTGTCGGATATGACTCCGCGCGAGGGCGCTGTTTGCGCCCTCGCGCGGGATGGTTCAGATGGTGCGGGTTTCCCGGGTGGGTACCGGGGTGGCGACTACTGGTTGAAGGTGTCGCTCTTGACGTCGATCCACTTGCCGCCCTCGACCTTGTAGACCGTGAGCTGCTTGTTCGTGGTGTCGCCGAACTCGTCGAAGGAGACCTTGCCGGTCACACCGTCGAAGGAGACCTTGCCCAGGGCCTCGGTGACCTTGGCGCGGGCGTCGGACGGCAGCTTGCCGTTGTTGGCGGCGACGACGGCCTTGACGGCCTGGATGATCGCCCAGCCGGCGTCGTACGAGTAGCCGCCGTAGGCCGCGTACGGGTCCTTGTAGCCGCCCGCGTTGTAGTCCGCGATGAACTTCTTGGCGGTGTCGAGCTTCTCGACCGGGTAGCCGATCGAGGTGGCCAGGTCACCGTCGTTGGCCTCGGCGGAGGCGCTGATGAAGGCCGGGTCGTAGATGCCGTCGCCACCCATGACGGGGATCTTGGCGCCGGTCTTCTTGATCTGGTCGGAGAGCAGACCGCCCTCGGGGTACTGGCCGCCGAAGTAGACGGAGTCGGCGCCGGAGGCCTTGACCTTGTCGGCGGTGGAGGAGAAGTCGGTCTCCTTCACGGTGACGTGGTCGGTGTCGACGACCTGGCCGCCGAGACGCTTGAACTCGTCGGAGAAGATCGCGGCGAGGCCCGCACCGTAGGTCTGCTTGTCGTCGACGACGAAGACCTTCTTCTTGCCGGCGTCCTTGAAGAGGTACTGGGCGGCGAACTTGCCCTGGACCACGTCGGTGGCGGCGGTACGGAAGTAGGTCGGGAAGGGGCGCTTGAACTCGCCCTTGCCCCAGTTGTCGCCCTGGCTCAGCGCCGGGTTCGTGTTGGCCGGGGAGACCTGGGCCAGGTTGGCGGCGGCGAAGACGCCCTGCATCTGCTGGGAGACGCCGGAGTTCAGCGGGCCGACGACGCCGAGGACGTCCTTGTTGCCGACGAGCTTGGTGGCGTTGGCCTGGCCGGAGGCCGGGACGGCCTGGTCGTCGAGACCCTCGATCTTGAAGGTGACGCCCGGGACTTCCTTGTTCTTGTTGGCGGTCTTGACCGCCAGGTCCACCGAGTTCTTGATGCCCTGGCCGAGCGCGGAGAGGGAACCGGTCAGCGGCGCGTCGACGCCGATGACGACGGTCACGCCGCCGCCGTCCGCGTTGTTGTCGCTGCCGCCCTTGTCGTCACGCGAACCGCATGCGGTGAGAGTGAGCGCTCCCGTGGTGAGCACGCTGGTGAGGATGAGCAGTGAACGGTGTCGCACGAAGAATCCTTTCCCTGGCGCGGCCCCCTCAAGCTGAGGCGGTGCCGTGAAGCTGTGTAGCTAGAGGTGCCGTTTTCGATGCCGGGCCGTACGGGGTGAAGCAGGCCGTGCAGTGGAAGCGCCCGGCGGCGCGGTGACTGGCCGTGACTCTAGGCGCAGGTGGGGAGGGTCGGGGAGCGCCGAGGTCAGGATGTGACTGTCTTGTTATGCCGACGGGGGGAGACGGTGTGCAGCGCATGGGCAAATCGGTACAAACAGGCCTGTAGCGCGGTGTTCACATCGTGAGAATCCCCAGTTCCGCTAAGGGGCTTGAGCGGATCACGGTCCTGACGGCGGCCCCGTGAGGCTCTCCGGATAGCGGAGAGGGCCTCTGATGTGAGCGGACGAAGATCCGCCGTCGCCCACGAGCGTCCACGAGCCCGAACGGGGCTCGAATGTCACGGAGTGTGACGTCGGGCGTGGCCGAGATCAGCCGCTCGGGGACGCCGGGGGAGTCGTCCACTGCCCGGGCGGTCGCCAGTTCTCCGAGCTCCCGGTGGCGCCCTTGGCCGCCTCGCAGCGCCGCCGCGACTCCCGGTCGGCGAACGCCGCCGCCGCCTCGCGGCCGGCGCGCCGCTCCTCGGTCCTGGCCGCCGCGAGGACGTCGTCGTGGATCTCGTACTGCTCGTTGGAGAGCCCCTTCTGCTCCCAGTCGAGCCCGGCCCACATGCTGCCCTCCAGGGCCTCCTTCACCCAGTACGACACCAGGCTCGTGCAGATGTCCGCGGGCGTGCTCGCGTGCGCCGCGGGGGAGCCGGTACGGGGTGCCGGTGCCGGCTCCGGCGCGTGCTCGCAGCCGGCGGTGAGGGTCACGAGGCACCCGGTCAGCGCCGCGGCAAGGAGGGATCCGGTCGGGCCGACTCGGCTTCCTGTCACGGGAGTTCCCTCGCTGGGTGAACGGATCGGGTGTTCTCCGGGGCGCGGTCAGTCAGTGAAGCGCGTCCACCCGCGCGGGGCAAGGGGGCGCGGCGAAGCGGGAGTTGGGCGCGCATACGCCGAAGGGGGGCGGTGCGCGCACGCACCGCCCCCCTCAACCAGGCCTGGATCAGGCCTTGTCGGCCCGTCCGGCCGCCGGCAGGTTCCCGGCGTCCTGGGGGTTGATGTCCCGCAGCATGCAGGTCAGCCGGGCGGAGCAGACCCGCTTGCCCTGCTCGTCCGTGATCACGATCTCGTACGTGGCGGTGGACCGGCCGCGGTGCACCGGGGTCGCCACGCCGGTCACCAGGCCGCTGCGCGCGCCGCGGTGGTGGGTGCAGTTCAGGTCGACGCCCACGGCGATCTTCGAGACCCCGCCGTGCAGCATCGAGCCGATCGAACCCAGCGTCTCGGCGAGCACCGCCGACGCGCCGCCGTGCAGCAGCCCGTACGGCTGGGTGTTCCCCTCCACCGGCATGGTGCCGACGACCCGCTCGGCCGAGGCCTCCACGATCTGGACGCCCATCCGGTTCCCGAGGTGTCCGGCCGAGAAGAGCGCCGGGAGGTCGACGCCCAGCGCCGCGTACTCGTCGATGACCTCCTGCGGGAACTTCACGTGCTGCTGCTCACCCATGGGTCCGGCTCCGTTCGTCTGCGTACGGCTGCTGATCGTGGGGCGCGTGATCGCGCGCCCGGCCTGAGCAAACGCTTAGGCGGAAGCCGATTGTTCCAGACGGACCACGACGGACTTGCTCGCGGGGGTGTTGCTGACGTCGGCCGTCGACTCCAGCGGCACCAGGACGTTCGTCTCCGGGTAGTAGGCGGCCGCGCACCCCCGGGACGTCGGGTAGTGCACCACCCGGAAGCCGGGCGCCCGCCGCTCCGTGCCGTCCGTCCACTCGCTCACCAGATCCGTGTAGTCCCCGTCGGCGAGGCCGAACGCGGCCGCGTCCTCCGGGTGCACGAGGACGACCCGGCGGCCGCCCTTGATGCCCCGGTAGCGGTCGTCCAGACCGTAGATCGTGGTGTTGTACTGGTCGTGCGAGCGGAGCGTCTGGAGCAGCAGGCGGCCCTCGGGCACCCTCGGGTACTCGACGGGAGCGGCCGTGAAGTTGGCCTTGCCGGTCGCCGTGGGGAAGCGGCGCTCGTCGCGCGGGGCGTGCGGCAGACCGAAGCCGCCCGGGTTCGCCGCGAGCCGGGCGTTGAAGTCCTCGAAGCCGGGCACCACGCGCGCGATCCGGTCACGGATCGTGGCGTAGTCGGCCTCGAAGGCCTCCCAGGGAGTGGCCGACCCGTCGCCCAGGACGGCCCGGGCCATCCGGGCCACGATCGCCGGCTCGGACAGCAGGTGCGGGCTCGCCGGCGGCAGGTTGCCCCGCGAGGCGTGCACCAGGCTCATCGAGTCCTCGACCGTCACCACCTGCCGGCCGCTCTTCTGCACGTCCTTGTCGGTGCGGCCGAGCGTGGGCAGGATCAGCGCACGCCGGCCCGTCACCGCGTGTGAGCGGTTCAGCTTCGTCGACACGTGGACGGTCAGCCGCGCGTTCCGCATCGCCGCCTCCGTCACCTCCGTGTCGGGCGTCGCCCCCACGAAGTTGCCGCCCATCGCGAAGAAGACCTTCGCCTCGCCGTCGCGCAGCGCCTGGATCGACCGGACCACGTCGAAACCGTGGTGGCGCGGCGAGACGATCCCGAACTCCTTGTCCAGGGCGTCCAGGAAGGCCGGCGCGGGCCGCTCGAAGATGCCCATCGTCCGGTCGCCCTGCACGTTCGAATGGCCGCGCACCGGGCACACGCCCGCGCCGGGCCGCCCGATGTTCCCGCGCAGCAGCAGCAGGTTCACCACCTCGCGGATCGTCGGCACCGAGTGCTTGTGCTGGGTCAGGCCCATCGCCCAGCAGACGATCGTCCGCTCCGAGGCCAGCACCATCTCCAGCGCCCGCTCGATGTCGGCGCGGTCGAGCCCCGTCGCGGCGAGGGTCTCGTCCCAGTCGGCCGCGCCGGCCGCCGCGGCGAAGTCCTCGTAGCCGTGCGTGTGCTCCCGTACGAACTCCTCGTCGACCGCCCCGGGCGTCTCCAGGACCAGCCGGTTGAGGAGCCGGAAGAGGGCCTGGTCGCCGCCGATCCGGATCTGGAGGAAGAGGTCGGTGAGCGCGGCGCCCCTGAGCATGCCCTGCGGGGTCTGCGGGTTCTTGAACCGCTCCAGACCCGCCTCCGGCAGCGGGTTCACCGAGATGATCCGGGCACCCGCCGCCTTCGCCTTCTCCAGGGCCGACAGCATCCGCGGATGGTTCGTGCCCGGGTTCTGCCCGGCCACGATGATCAGGTCGGCCCGGTGCAGGTCCTCCAGGGAGACGCTGCCCTTGCCGATCCCGATCGTCTCGGTCAGCGCCGAGCCCGAGGACTCGTGGCACATGTTGGAGCAGTCCGGCAGGTTGTTCGTGCCGAACTCGCGCGCGAACAGCTGGAGCAGGAACGCGGCCTCGTTGCTGGTCCGGCCCGAGGTGTAGAACAGCGCCTCGTCGGGGGAGGCCAGCGCCCGGAGCTCCTCCGCGATGATCGCGAAGGCCCGCTCCCAGGTCACCGGCTCGTACCGCTCGCCGTCCTCCGCGAGCAGCATCGGCTCCGTGATGCGGCCCTGCTGCCCCAGCCAGTACCCGCTGCGGGTCGCCAGGTCCGCCACCGGATGCGCGGCGAAGAACGCCGGGGTCACCCGGCGCAGCGTCGCCTCCTCGGCGACCGCCTTCGCGCCGTTCTCGCAGAACTCCGCGACGTGCCGCTTGTCCTCCTCCGGCCACGCGCAGCCCGGACAGTCGAAACCGTCCTTCTGGTTGACCTTGAGCAGGGTCCGGGCGGTCCGGCCGAGGCCCATCTGCTCCCGTGCGATCCGCAGGGTGTGCCCGATGGCGGGCAGGCCCGCTGCGGCGTGCTGCGGCGGCGTGACCTGCGGTGCGTCCTGTACCGGATCACCGGCCGGCGGCTTGCTGACCATCGCGCTCTCCCTTGAGCGGTATTCCTGTGGCGTACACGTTCGATCCTGTCACGGACCACCGACGGCCCGGCGGACAGGGCGGCGCGGACCGGACCGCGCGACCGGGAATGTCAGTGGGCCGTGGGAGGATCGTCCCGTGGCCGAGACAGCATCGAAGAAGACCGAGAAGACCGAAGCGGACCGCCCGCGACTCCTCCTCATGGACGGGCACTCCCTGGCGTACCGCGCGTTCTTCGCGCTGCCCGCGGAGAACTTCACCACCGCGACCGGGCAGCCGACGAACGCCATCTACGGGTTCGCCTCGATGCTGGCGAACACCCTGCGCGACGAGGCGCCCACGCACTTCGCCGTCGCGTTCGACGTGTCCCGCAAGACCTGGCGGTCCGAGGAGTTCCCCGAGTACAAGGCGAACCGCTCCAAGACCCCCGACGAGTTCAAGGGGCAGGTCGAGCTGATCGGCGAGCTCCTCGACGCGATGCACGCCCCGCGCTTCGCCGTCGACGGCTTCGAGGCCGACGACGTCATCGCGACCCTCGCCACCCAGGCCGAGGCCGAGGGCTTCGAGGTCCTGATCGTCACCGGCGACCGCGACTCCTTCCAGCTGGTCACCGACCGCACCACCGTGCTCTACCCCACCAAGGGCGTCTCCGAGCTCACCCGCTTCACCCCGGAGAAGGTCCAGGAGAAGTACGGCCTGAGCCCCTCCCAGTACCCCGACTTCGCGGCCCTGCGCGGCGACCCGTCCGACAACCTCCCCGGCATCCCCGGCGTCGGCGAGAAGACCGCCGCCAAGTGGATCACCCAGTTCGGCTCCTTCGCCGAGCTCGTCGAGCGCGCCGAGGAGGTCAAGGGCAAGGCCGGCCAGAACTTCCGCGACCACCTGGACTCGGTCCGGCTCAACCGCCGCCTGACCGAGATGGTCCGGGACGTCGCACTGCCGAAGACGGTGACGGACCTCGCCCGCGAGCCGTACGACCGCACGGCCGTCGCCCTTGTCCTCGACACCCTGGAGATCCGCAACCCCTCGCTGCGCGAGCGGCTCCTCGCCGTCGACCCCGGCGCCGCGGAGGAGGCCGCCCCGGCGCCCGCCGCGGGCGTCGAGCTCGACGGCACCGTCCTCGGCGCGGGCGAGCTCGCCCCCTGGCTCGCCGAGCACGGCACCGAGCCGCTCGGCATCGCCACCGTCGACAGCTGGGCCCTCGGCACGGGGAACGTCAGCGAGATCGCCCTCGCCGCCGCCGACGGAGCCGCCGCCTGGTTCGAGCCCAGCGCCCTCGACGAGGCCGACGAGCAGGCCTGGGCCGCGTGGATCTCCGACCCCGCCCGCCCCAAGGTCGTGCACAACGCCAAGGGCGCCATGCGGGTCTTCCCCGAGCACGGCTGGAGCATCGCGGGCGTCACCATGGACACCGCCCTCGCCGCCTACCTCGTCAAGCCCGGCCGACGCTCCTTCGCCCTCGACGCGCTCTCCGTCGAGTACCTCGGCCGCGAGCTCGCCCCGGCCGCCGCCGCCGACGGCCAGCTCGCCTTCGGCGCCGACGACACCGCCGAGGCCGAAGCACTCATGACCCAGGCGCGGGCCGTCCTCGACCTCGGCGACGCCTTCGACGAGCGGCTGGGCGAGGTCGGGGCCCGCGGGCTCCTCCACGACGTCGAGCTGCCCACCTCCACCCTCCTCGCCCGCCTGGAGCGGCACGGCATCGCCGCCGACCGCGACCACCTGGAGGCCATGGAGCAGCAGTTCGCCGGCGCCGTCCAGCAGGCCGTGAAGGAGGCGCACGCCTCCGTCGGCCACGAGTTCAACCTCGGCTCGCCCAAGCAGCTCCAGGAGGTCTTCTTCGGCGAGCTCAACCTGCCGAAGACCAAGAAGACCAAGACCGGCTACACCACGGACGCCGACGCGCTCGCCTGGCTGGCCGGCCAGACCGAGCACGAACTGCCCGTGATCATGCTCCGCCACCGCGAGCAGGCCCGGCTCCGCTCCACCGTCGAAGGCCTGATCAAGACGGTCGCCGCCGACGGCCGGATCCACACCACCTTCAGCCAGACCGTCGCCGCCACCGGCCGCCTCTCCTCCACCGACCCGAACCTGCAGAACGTGCCGGTGCGCACCGACGAGGGCCGGGCCATCCGGCACGGCTTCGTCGTCGGCGAGGGCTTCGAGGCCCTCATGACCGCCGACTACAGCCAGATCGAGCTGCGCGTCATGGCCCACCTCTCCGAGGACGAGGGCCTCATCGAGGCCTTCGCCTCCGGCGAGGACCTCCACACCACGGTCGCCTCCCAGGTCTTCGGCGTCGAGCGGTCCGCCGTCGACGCCGAGATGCGCCGCAAGATCAAGGCCATGTCGTACGGCCTGGCCTACGGCCTCTCCGCCTTCGGCCTCGCCCAGCAGCTGAACATCGACCCGGGCGAGGCCCGCGGCCTGATGGACACCTACTTCGAGCGCTTCGGCGGGGTGCGCGACTACCTCCACCGCGTCGTCGACGAGGCCCGCGCCACCGGGTACACCGAGACCATGCTCGGCCGCCGCCGCTACCTGCCCGACCTCAACAGCGACAACCGGCAGCGCCGCGAGGCGGCCGAGCGGATGGCACTCAACGCCCCCATCCAGGGCACCGCCGCCGACATCGTCAAGGTCGCCATGCTCGGCGTCGACCGCGCCCTCACCGAGGCCGGCCTCGCCTCCCGGATGCTCCTCCAGGTCCACGACGAAATCGTCCTCGAACTCGCCCCCGGCGAGCGCGACCAGGTCGAGGCCCTCGTCCGCGAGCAGATGTCCGCCGCCGCCGACCTCCGCGCCCCCCTCGACGTCTCCGTCGGCGTCGGCCCCGACTGGGACTCCGCCGCCCACTGACACCCCCCGCAGGGGTGGGCCACGCCCAGCGTGCCCCACCCCTGCGGCGCGAGCGGCTGCCGCGCATCCCCCCGTGCGGGCGGAGCCCTGCCCGTGTCACCCCCTCCGCGCGGGCGGCGCCCGCCGGCGGTCGACTACCGGACCGCCCTCCTGAGCCACGACAACCCCACCAAGCGGTACGGCGTCCGCACCCTGGAGGGGGTCGCCCTCGCCGTGCACCGCGGACTCGCCGGCGGCGGCACGGCCGTCCGGGGCTCCACCCCGCCCGAGAGGATCAGCGAGATCCCTGACGGGAGCGCCCCCCGCGACGAGCCGGGTCCTCTCCCGCCAAGTCCTCTCCCGTCAGGTCCGCTCCCGCAGGGCCCTCCTCAGGGGCTCCCTCAAGGACCCGCTCCCGAGACCCCGCCCGGGACCGCTCGGGGTCTCCTCCCCGCAGCCGCGCCCCCGCTCCGTACAGCACGAGCCCGACGGCGAGCCCCGCGCCGGCTCCGAAACAGGCCGTCGGAATGATGTCCAGGGGCGTCTCGATCCGGTCCCAGCCCCAGTACGAGGCCCAGCGCAGCACCCGGTGGACGATGCCCGCGAGCACACAGCCGCCGATCAGGCCGACCGCGACGAGCCGACCGCGCCGGCCGGGGACCGGCACCCGGGCCGGCAGGCCGACACCGGGACCGGCGGAGCGCAGCACCCGTGCGCCGAACCAGATCAGCAGGCCGAGGGCGAGCGCCGAACTCCCGTACTGCGCGTAGAGGTAGACGGGGAACCCGGCCACGATCTCGCCGAGGACGGGGATCGCCCGGGTGCCCCAGCGGTCGAGGTGGGTGAAGGAGTCCCACCCCACGTGGGTCGCCGAGCCGATCACCGCGGAGAGGAAGAACCAGCCGACGAGCGCCGCCGGGTGGCGGTCGCGCCAGGGTCGGCCCCGGACCAGCCCGTACACCGGTCCGCGCCACCGGGCGGGCAGCAGCGCCACGAGCGGCTCACGGACGAGCAGCCAGAGGCCCACGAGCGCGGCGGTGACGAGCACGTCGGCGGTGACGATCCCGACGGGGGAGTGGGTGACCGCCCCGAGGTCCATCGCCCCGGGCGCCGCGGTGGCGGCGAAGTAGGTCATGTCGGGGGCGAAGGAGCCCGCGACGAGCGCGGAGGCCACCAGGGGCCCGCGCCCGGTCCCGTTCCGGCGCAGCCCGGGCAGGACGGCGGCGGCATGACTCAGGGTGAACGGCAACGGGAGGTCCCCTCGGTTCCGGGTGGTGACGGCCGGCGAGCTGGAACGGCCGCAGTGCAAGAGGCCCCCGGGCGGGCGGTCGGTTCCCGTCCTCCGTGGCACCGGAATCGAAAGGCAGCCGTTCGGCAGACGGCGCAGAGGTGACGAAACCGTGAAACACGGTCAGCGGCCGGTGTCCGGCGGTCGGGAGTTGGCATAGGGTCGCCAGAGGTCACGCGCGGGGAGCGTGGGACTCGAGTCGACGGGGAGGGGACCACGGGTATGGCAGCGCACATCGGCCACCGGCTGCGCAAGGGGGCCACCAGCGGTGTGGTGGTGGCCGCGGCGGTCGCCGCGCTGGCGGCTTCGCAGGCACCGGAGGCCGTTTCGCCACCCACGGACAACACCGGCGGGGACCGCGCCATCGGCGCCGGTGACTCCACCGCTCCGCCGTCCGGCGAGGGCTCCGCGACCGGCGATTCCCCGTACTACACCGAACTGCCGCCGCTGAACACGCCGAACAAGCCCGGCGCGAGCACCAACCTGCCGGTGATCACCGGCCCCGCCGAGGCCGGCATACCCGCGTCCGTCCTGGCCGCGTACAAGCGGGCCGAGCAGTCGATACGCTCGACCACCCCCGGCTGCAACCTGCCCTGGCAGCTGCTCGCCGGCATCGGCAAGGTCGAGTCCGGGCAGGCGCGCGGCGGCCGGGTCGACGCCAACGGCACGACGCTCTCCCCGATCCTCGGCCCCGTCCTCAACGGCGTCGGCTTCGCCGACATCTCGGACACCGACGGCGGTGCCTACGACGGCGACAAGGTCCACGACCGCGCCGTCGGCCCGATGCAGTTCATCCCGTCGACCTGGGCGACCTGGGGGCAGGACGCCAACAGCGACGGCAAGAAGGACCCGAACAACATCTACGACGCCGCACAGGCGGCCGGCCTCTACCTCTGCGCGAACGACCGCAACCTCGCGCTGAAGGCCGACCTCGACCGGGCGATCCTCAGCTACAACCGCTCGACGGAGTACCTGAACCTGGTCATGACCTGGGTGACGTACTACCAGCGCGGCACCCACCAGGTCCCGGACGGCACGGGAGTCCTCCCGGTCGACCGCAGCGACGGCCTGACCCCGGGCAACCTTCCCACCGCGCCGCCGTCGCCGAATCCGACGACCCCCGCGCCGGTCACCCCGAAGCCGAAGCCGTCGGAGACCCGTCCCGGTCAGGTCAAGCCGCCGACCGTGCCGACGAAGCCCCCGGTCACCCCGCCCACCGCCACGCCGGCCGCGAAGGTCACGCGGCTCACGATCGTGGCCAACGGGAAGCCGACCACGACCACGGGCAGCGCCTTCACGGGAGCGCCCCGGGTCGCGGCGCTCGACGCCACGGGCAAGCCGGTCGCCGGGGTCGGCGTCCGCTTCGAGATCGTCGGGACCACCGACTCCCACTTCGCCGGCGGCGCGAAGGCCGTCACCGTCACCACCAACTCGTCCGGCCTCGCCGCTTCTCCCACCCTCTGGGCCGGCGAGCGGACGGGAACGTTCACGGTGCGCGCCACCGTCGTGGGCCGCACCCTGGCCGCGGCCGACTTCGCCGCGACGGTCACGGAGCGCCGGGCGGACACCCTCGTCCGGGTCGGCGAGGACGCCCTGTCGGCCACCACCGGCGCGACCTTCACGCAGCAGATCAAGGTGAAGGCCACCGACAAGGGCGCCCTCGCCCCGGGTGTGCTCGTCACCGCGCAGATCGTCACCTCGGAGACGGACCCCAAGGAGAGCGCCGAGGGCCCGTACTTCAAGCAGGGGGGCGAGGTCGTCCGTACCGTCACCCTCACCACCGGTGTCGACGGGCTGCTCACCCTCGCCCCCGACACGGTGCTCGCGGGCGACAAGGCGGGCACGTACTACCTCCGGCTGACCGCGCCGGGCGGCGGCGTGGTCTTCATCGCGCTCAAGGTCGAGGCGCCTTCGACGCCGCCTCCGACGCAGGAGCCGACCCCGGACCCGACGCCGTCCGGGACGGGTTCGCCCGAGGCCACCGCCTCTCCCTCGGCCTCTCCCACGACCTGACCCGCCGGTCGCCCGCCTTCGCGCCGCCCCGCCGTCCCCCCCGGACGCGGGGGCGGCGCTCCGCGTTACCCGGGTGCAACGTGTTCTCATCTCGCGGTCGCGTTGCTACGGTGCCCCAGCCCTGACGACCTATCAGATCGCACCCGGGAGGCCGACCATGCGCGCCCTCGTCGCCGCCGCCATCGGACTCGCCCCAGTCCTCCTCTTCGTCCTCCTCGTGTCCGTGGTCGATCTGCCGCCCGACGGCCCCACCTCGCCCAAGCCCCTGCTCACCGCCGATCCCGGCCCCAAGAAGTAGAGGGGCCGACCGTGCGCCGCCCAGCCAGCCTCGTCCTGCTCGCCCTCGCCGTCTTCTGCGCCGGGATGGCCCCGTTCCTCCGCTGGTACGCCTTCCCCCGCCTGGCGAAGATCCCGTCGAACCAGTACCAGGAGACCGTTCTGGAGGCCCGCCCCGCGACCCTCCTCAACTACTCCACCCTCCAGGCCGAGAAGGTCGACAAGATCACGATCATCCAGACCCTCAAGGGCAACGTGGAGGAGTCCCGCCGCATCGAACGCGACGCCGGACGCGACGTCGTCGTCTGGGACGCCCTCGCCTACGTCACCGGCCCCGACGGCAAGATGGTCTCCCAGGTCCCCGAGCGGTACATCTTCGACGCCCACACCCAGGACCCCGTCCACGCCACCGGCGAGTCCGTCGACGGCGACCCGGTCCGGCGCGAGGGCATCGAGTTCAAGTTCCCCTTCCTCACCGAGAAGCGGGACTACCAGTACTTCGACGCCCAGACCCGCACCGCGGCCCCCATCCACTACAAGGGCACCCGCACCTTCCGGGGCATGGAGGTCTACTACTTCGAGCAGACCGTCCCGTGGACCAAGGTCCCCATGCCCAAGTCCATGCCGGTCAAGGGCATCACCCCGAAGGTCCTCGCCGACTCGGGCCTCACCCGCTGGTACACGACCAAGCGCATGTTCTGGATCGAGCCCGTCACCGGAGCCCCCGTCAACGGCGAGGAGATCCACAAGGAGGAGCTCCGCAACGCCAAGGCACTGATGGGCCGCGACACCCTCACCGTCTTCGAGGGCCACGTGAAGATGCGCGAGGACTACCTGGAGAGCGTCGGCGAACTGGTCTCCGCCAACCGCCTCACCGTCCTGGTGCTCGTCTCCTACGGCCCCTGGAGCCTCACCTTCCTGGCCCTGGCCCTCCTCTCCCTCTCCCTCTGGCTGGAGGCCCGGTCCCGCCGCGCCGCCCCGACACCCCCGGCCGCCGCCCCGGTCACCGCTCCCGTCTGAGCCGGGCGCTCGTGTGCCGGGTCGGCTCCGCCCCCGACGGGTCCTCCGGCCACGGGTGCTTCGGGTACCGCCCCCGCAGCTCCGCCCGCACCGCGCGGTAGCCCTCCTGCCAGAACGACGCCAGGTCCGCCGTCACCGCCGCCGGCCGCCCGGCGGGGGAGAGAAGGTGGACGAGGACCGGGACGCCCGCCACCCGCGGCGTCTCGGCGAGACCGAACATCTCCTGGAGCTTCACCGCGAGCACCGGCCGCTCGCCCCCGTAGTCGACCCGGATCCTCGAACCGCTCGGCACCTCGATCCGCTCCGGCGCCAGTTCGTCGAGCCGGCCCGCCTCACCCGAGGCCCACGGCAGCAGCCGCCGCAGCGCCTCGCCCGCGTCGATCCGCCCCAGATCGGCCCGGCGCACCGCCCGCGACAGCTCCGGCTCCAGCCACTCCCCGGCCCGGTCGACCAGCGGCCCGTCCGCCATGTCGGGCCAGGGTTCCCCCACCTCCCGGTGGAGGAACGCGAGCCGCTCCCGAAGCTCCCCGGCCTCCCGGCCCCAGCGCAGCAGCCCCGGCCCCTCGCGCCGCAGACCGTCGAGCAGCGCCTCCCGGACGAGGGAGGGCGCGGCCCCCGCCCCCAGCGGCCGTACGGTCAGCTCGACCGCGCCCAGCCGGTCCACCGAGCGCGCCACCACGTCCCCGTCCTCCCAGTGGACCTCCTCGCCCGTGGACCGCAGATGTCCGGCGGCCCGCCGTGCCACGGACTCGTCGACCACGGCCGCGAGCCGCACCCGCGCCGTCGCGTCCCGCGCCGTACGGTCCGCCACCGCCACGGCCAGCCACGGCGAGGTGCGCAGCGCCGAGCCCTCGGCGAGCCGCGCACCGCTCCCCGACACCATGAGGTACCCGCCCTGCTCCCTGGCCCTGGCGACGCGCTCCGGGAAGGCCAGCGCCGTCACCAGTCCGGCCACGACGTCCTCACCCTCCCCCGCGGACCCGCCGCCGCCCCCCGGGCCGGCCCCGTCCGCCGCCTCGCCGGCCGACCGCTCCAGGCGGCGCGCCTCCGCCTTCCACCGGGCTCCGTAGCCGTCGGCGCCCCGGCGGGCCGTACGCCAGGCCGCCGCCAGGTCGTCCCCGTAGTCGCGCGGCGGCTCCTCGCTGAGCAGCGCCACCACCTCCGCCGCCCGGCGGACCCCGACCTCGGCCGCGCCGTCGAGGAGGGCACGCCCCAGCCGCGGGTGCAGCCCGAGCCGGGAGAGCCGCACGCCCCGCTGCGTGGCCCGGCCGTCGGCGTCCACGGCCCCGATCGACTCCAGGACCGCGCGGGCCGCCGCCATCGCCCCGGCGGGCGGCACGTCGAGCAGCGCGAGCCCCGCCGCCGTCGGATCGCCCCAGCAGGCGGCCCGCAGGGCGAAGTCCGCCAGGTCGGCGATCCTGATCTCGGGAGAGGGGAAGCGGGCCCGGCCGCCGTCCTCCGTCTCGGACCAGCACCGGTAGACCACGCCGAACGCCTCACGGCCCGAGCGCCCCGCCCGCTGGGTCGCCGCGGCCGTCGACACCGGCACCGTCGCCAGCGAGCCGAGGCCCCGCGCGTGGTCCATGCGCGGCTCCCGCGCCAGCCCCGAGTCCACCACGATCCGCACCCCCGGGACCGTCAGGCTCGACTCCGCCACGGACGTCGAGAGCACCACCCGCCGCCGCCCGCCCGGCTCGGCACCCCGCAGCACCGCGTCCTGCACCGCGGCAGGCGCCCGCCCGTGCAGCTGGAGCACCTCGGCGTCCAGTCCGGCGAGCAGCCCCGCCGTCCGCGCGATCTCCCCCGTGCCCGGCAGGAAGCAGAGGACGTCGCCCTCGTGCCGCTCCATCGCCAGCCGCACGGTGGCCGCCACGTGGCGCAGCAGCGCCGGATCCACCCAGGTCCCGTGCGCGGGCCTGATCCCGGCGGGCGGCGCGGCGAACCGGACCTCGTGGCCGTGCCCCTGTCCCTCGCTCCACACGACCGGCGCGGGCCCGGTCCCGTCCACCACCGTGAGCAGCCGCGCCCACGCCTCCGCGTCGCTCGTCGCCGAGGCCGCGATCAGCTTCAGCTCCGGCCGCAGCGTCGCCCGCACGTCCACCAGGAAGGCCATGGCGGTGTCGGCGTCCAGATGCCGCTCGTGGCACTCGTCGAGCAGGACCACGTCCACGCCCGCCAGCTCCGGGTCGCGTTGGAGCCGCTGGAGCAGGATGCCCGTCGTCACCACCTCGACCCGGGTCGCGGGCCCGGTCCGCCGCTCGCCGCGCACCGAGAAGCCCACCGCGCCGCCGACCTCCTCGCCGAGCAGCCACGCCATCCGCCGCGCCGCCGCCCGCACCGCCATCCTGCGCGGCTCGGCCACCAGCACCCGGCGCCCGGGGCCGTCCCCTATGAGCCCCGCGAGGGCCAGCGGCACCAGCGTCGTCTTGCCGGTGCCGGGAGGAGCGGACAGCACCGCCGTGCCGCGCTCCGCGAGCGCGGCGAGCAGCTCGGGGACGGCATGGCGGACGGGGAGGCGGTCGAGTGCGTCGAATCGGATCACGCGTTCAGTCTCGTACGTGCGGAAGAAGAGGTGGGCCCCGTTGTCCACAGGGCCCACCCGGTCATACGACTGATACGACTATTGCCGTCATGGCTGCGCGGTCCGGCACTCCTGCTCCGCCACTCCGCTACTCCGCTACTCCGCCACTCCGCTCCGCTATTCCGCGCGCTCGCACACGAAGATCGCGGTCCCCGGGATCAGGTTCCCCCGCAGCGGGGACCAGCCGCCCCACTCCTGGCCGTTCCACGCCGGCCACTCCGGCTCGACCAGGTCCACCAGCGTGAACCCGCCGGCCACCACGTCGCGCACCCGGTCGCCGATCGTCCGGTGGTGCTCCACGTACACGGCCCGCCCCTGCTCGTCCTGCTCGACGTACGGCGTCCGGTCGAAGTAGGAGGCCGCCACCGAGAGGCCCTCGGGGCCCGGCTCGTCCGGGAACGCCCAGCGGATCGGGTGCGTCACCGAGAACACCCAGCGGCCGCCCGGCCGCAGCACCCGGCGCACCTCGCGGAAGACCCGTACCGGATCGGCGACGAACGGCACCGCGCCGTACGCCGAGCAGGCCAGGTCGAAGGAGCCGTCCCGGAAGGGCAGCGCCCCGGCGTCGGCCTCCACCAGCGGCACGTCCCCGCCGATCCGCAGCGCGTGCTGGAGCTGCCGGTGCGAGAGGTCGAGCGCGACCGGCCGCGCCCCCTGCGCCGCCAGCCACCGCGAGCACTGCGCCGCGCCCGCGCCGATCTCCAGGACGTCGCGGCCCTTCAGCGAGGAGGCAGGCCCCAGCAGCCCGGCCTCGGCCTCGTCGAGTCCCTCGGGACCCCACACGAACCGGTCGTCGCCGAGGAACGAGCCGTGCTCGCTCTGGTACTCGTCGGCGTTCCTGTCCCACCAGCCGCGACTCGCCAGGCTGCTCTCCGCGTCCCCCGCGTCACGCCGGGTCGCCTCGGCCTCGTCCTCGGCCGCATCTTCGTGTTCGTACTCTTGGTTCATCTCGCCCGCCGATGTAGTTTGCGCTCAGTGCCGCGGTGCGGCGGACCCCGCCGATGCGGCGTGGGAGGCATGAGTAGTGCCGGAATTGCGTGGATCTGCCCAGGGTGCGCGCTTCGCGCATTGACCCTGTCCGGCTGCCCCCGTATGCTAAAGGTTGCGCTGCGGGCCTGCGCGCCTCAGACGGAGCAGGCCGCGCTCGTACCTGTTGTATGTCCCCTCGGTTTTCGAGGCTTCCCCCCGTCCGCGGGAAGGGTGCCTCATTGGCTGTCCGGCTTCTTGGTGCGATACGGGCTCTCGGCGTAGCAGTACCTACGACTTTCTGTCCGTAACCGGAGCCCTTTCCCACATGACGAGCAGCACCGAGACCACCGCCACCAGCACCACCCCGCAGGTTGCGGTCAACGACATCGGTAACGAGGAAGCCTTCCTCGCCGCGATCGACGAGACGATCAAGTACTTCAACGACGGCGACATCGTCGACGGCGTCATCGTGAAGGTCGACCGGGACGAGGTCCTGCTCGACATCGGTTACAAGACCGAAGGCGTCATCCCGAGCCGCGAGCTCTCGATCAAGCACGACGTCGACCCGAACGAGGTCGTCAAGGTCGGCGACGAGATCGAGGCCCTGGTTCTCCAGAAGGAGGACAAGGAAGGCCGCCTGATCCTCTCGAAGAAGCGCGCCCAGTACGAGCGCGCCTGGGGCACCATCGAGAAGATCAAGGAAGAGGACGGCATCGTCACCGGTACCGTCATCGAGGTCGTCAAGGGTGGTCTCATCCTCGACATCGGCCTCCGTGGCTTCCTGCCGGCCTCCCTCGTCGAGATGCGTCGTGTCCGCGACCTCCAGCCCTACGTGGGCAAGGAGCTCGAGGCGAAGATCATCGAGCTGGACAAGAACCGCAACAACGTGGTCCTGTCCCGCCGTGCCTGGCTCGAGCAGACCCAGTCCGAGGTTCGCCAGACGTTCCTCACCACCCTGCAGAAGGGTCAGGTCCGCTCCGGCGTCGTCTCCTCGATCGTCAACTTCGGTGCCTTCGTGGACCTGGGTGGCGTCGACGGCCTCGTGCACGTCTCCGAGCTGTCCTGGAAGCACATCGACCACCCCTCCGAGGTTGTCGAGGTCGGCCAGGAGGTCACCGTCGAGGTTCTCGACGTCGACATGGACCGCGAGCGTGTCTCCCTGTCGCTGAAGGCGACGCAGGAGGACCCGTGGCAGCAGTTCGCCCGTACGCACCAGATCGGTCAGGTCGTCCCGGGTAAGGTCACCAAGCTGGTTCCGTTCGGTGCGTTCGTCCGCGTGGACGAGGGCATCGAGGGTCTGGTCCACATCTCCGAGCTGGCCGAGCGCCACGTGGAGATCCCGGAGCAGGTCGTCCAGGTCAACGACGAGATCTTCGTCAAGGTCATCGACATCGACCTCGAGCGTCGTCGCATCAGCCTCTCGCTGAAGCAGGCCAACGAGTCCTTCGGTGCCGACCCGGCCTCGGTCGAGTTCGACCCGACCCTGTACGGCATGGCCGCGTCCTACGACGACCAGGGCAACTACATCTACCCCGAGGGCTTCGACCCCGAGACCAACGACTGGCTCGAGGGCTTCGAGACCCAGCGCGAGGCCTGGGAGACCCAGTACGCCGAGGCGCAGGCTCGCTTCGAGCAGCACCAGGCTCAGGTCATCAAGTCCCGCGAGGCCGACGAGGCCGCCGCTGCCGAGGGCGCTGCCGCCCCGGCCGCCGGCAACGCCGGTGCGGGCATCTCGGGTGGTTCGTACTCCTCGGAGTCGGACGACAACTCCGGCGCCCTGGCGTCGGACGAGGCGCTCGCCGCCCTGCGCGAGAAGCTGGCCGGCGGCCAGAGCTGAACAGGCTCTCCGCTGAGCGCTAGCCGCTAGCGAATCGAGGCCCGCTCCCCTTCGGGGGAGCGGGCCTCGGTCGTTTCCGGCCCCGCGCCGGTTCAGGGGGTGACGGCGATGTTCGTCAGGCCGTTCCCGCCGGTCACCGTGTTCGAGGCGTACACCGTGGTCGTACACCCGGCGCTCTGGTGGGTGACGTTGATCGCGAGCCGCTGGGGGCCGGTGGCGCCCGTGAGGTTCGAGCGGTTGCCGCGGAAGACCGTCCCGCAGCCCCAGCCGCTCTGCTGGCTGTGGGTCTCGAAGCCGTTGTTCGTCGTGTTCACGCCGGTGTTGTCCGCCACGAGGACGCCGTTGCCCTTCACGTCGACCCATGAGTCGTCGTAGTTGGCGCCGGTCAGCCCGCGTCCGTCGAAGGTGTTGCCGACGATCTGCGCCCCGGTGGTGCCCTCCTTGATGTCGACGCTCTCGCCGCCGACGTCCGGTCCGATGACGTTGTTCAGGATCTGCGCGCCGTCGCTCCGGTCCGTGAGGGTGTTGGCGGTGCCGACGTACACCCCCTCGCCCATGCCGCGCCCGTCGTTCCCGGTGTCGTAGATCCGCGAGTTCCTCAGGACGCCGTTCTTGCTGGAGTTGCGGAAGTGCACGCCCTCCATGTCCAGGTCGTGCACGGTGACCCCGTCGATCACCACACCGTTCGCGGCGTCCGCCATGATCCCCTTCTGTCCGCCGGTCACGGTGATCCCCGCGACCGTCCAGTACGAGGCGCCGTTGAGGTGCAGCCCGTAGCCGCCGCCGGCCGTGAGCACCGCGCGCGGGGATCCGGTCAGGGTGATCCGGGCCGAGGCGGTGCCCGGGACGGTGGCCTTGAAATTGCCGGTGTACGTGCCGTCGGCGAGGTGGATGGTGTCGCCGGGACGGGCGCCCGCGAGTGCCGTCTTGAGCTGGGCGGAGGTCGAGACCTCGACCGTGGCCGCTGCGGCGGGCGTGGTGGCGAGCGGGACGGCGAGGAGTGCCGGGAGCAGGGGGAGGAGCAGCGTTCGGGTGCGCATGGGGGAGGCCTTCCGGACGGGAACGGGGCGGTGTTCCTGTATGTGCACGATGGTCGGGATGCTGAACGCGATGCTGTCCCGAGACGGTAGGGAGAGGCCGTGGTCATGTCAAGGTCTGGACCAGTGGCCGCCGGGTCCGCTCCGCGCTCCGAACTCCACCGGAAGATCGCCCGGCACGGGAATGGCCGTGCCGCACACGGCGTTTCCAGAGAGAACACGAGGAGGAGCGGTATCGTGCTTGATCCCCAGGATTTGTACGAATGGGACGAGAAAGGCCTGGCTGTCGTCGACCTCGCCTTGGCGCAGGAGTCGGCCGGGCTGGTCATGCTGTACCACTTCGACGGCTACATCGACGCGGGCGAGACCGGTGAGCAGATCATCGACCGCCTTCTCGACACCCTTCCGCACCAGCTGGTGGCCCGATTCGACCACGACCGGCTCGTGGACTACCGCGCCCGCCGGCCGCTGCTCACCTTCCGGCGCGACCGATGGACCGCGTACGAGACGCCGTCCATTGAGGTCCGCCTCGTCCAGGACGCCACCGGCGCGCCCTTCCTCGTCCTCTCGGGTCCCGAGCCCGACGTGGAGTGGGAGCGGTTCGCCGCCGCCGTCCGGCAGGTCATCGAGCGGCTCGGCGTGCGCCTCTCCGTCAACTTCCACGGCATTCCCATGGGCGTGCCGCACACCCGCCCGGTCGGGCTCACCCCGCACGGCAGCCGCACCGACCTCATGCCGGGCCACCGCAGCCCCTTCGACGAGGCCCAGGTCCCCGGCAGCGCCGAGTCCCTCGTCGAGTACCGGCTCACCGAGTCCGGCCACGACACCCTCGGCGTCGCCGCGCACGTCCCGCACTACGTCGCCCGCTCCCCGTACCCGGACGCGGCCCTGACCGCCCTCGAAGCCGTCACCGCCGCCACCGGCCTCGTCCTCCCCGGCGTCGCCCACTCCCTCCGGACCGAGGCCCGCCGCACCCAGACCGAGATCGACCGCCAGATCGGCGAGGGCGACGAGGAGCTGGTCGCGCTCGTGCAGGGCCTTGAGCACCAGTACGACGCGGCAGCCGGCGCGGAGACCCGCGGCAGCCTGGTCGCCGAGCCGGTCGACCTGCCGTCGGCGGACGAGCTGGGCCGCGAGTTCGAGCGCTTCCTCGCCGAGCGGGAGGGCGACGCCTAGGTCCGGTCCGGAAAGTCCCGCACCGCTCGGGGCCGGTTTCCGGACGGGATCCGGGTCCTGCCGGGGGCGCGGGACCGTCCTCCCCGGGCAGGCCCTAAGCTGCCGCTCATGCTGAAGGTGGGCCTGACCGGCGGGATCGGCGCCGGCAAGAGTGAGGTGTCACGGCTGCTCGTCTCGTACGGGGCCGTGCTGATCGACGCGGACCGGATCGCCCGCGAGGTCGTCGAGCCCGGGACCCCGGGACTCGCGGCCGTCGTGGAGGCCTTCGGGGAGGGCGTCCTCACCGAGGAGGGGACGCTCGACCGGCCGAAGCTCGGCTCCATCGTGTTCGCCGACCCCGAGCGGCTCGCCACCCTCAACGCCCTCGTCCACCCCCTGGTCGGGGCCCGGTCGGCGGAGCTGGAGAGCCGGGCGGGCGCCGGGGACGTGGTCATCCACGACGTACCCCTGCTCACCGAGAACGGACTCGCGCCGCTGTACGACCTGGTGGTCGTCGTCGACGCGTCCCCGGAGACCCAGCTCGACCGGCTCGTACGGTTCCGGGGCATGGCCGAGTCCGAGGCCGGGGCCCGGATGGCGGCCCAGGCCACGCGCGAGCAGCGGCTGGCCGTGGCCGACCTCGTGATCGACAACGACGGGCCGCTCGACGCGCTCGCGCCGCAGGTCCGGAAGGTCTGGGACGAACTGGCGCGCCGGGCGGCCGCCCCCGCCCAGGACGGGTAGCGCGGGCCCGGGCGGAATGCGGTCACGGGGTCCGGTGTTCAACCAGCGGATCGAGGGGAAGGATGTCACCGTGGCCGACAGGAACCCGGAAACGCACGTCATCGACTTCCGCGCCGCCGAGCACCTGCTGGCCGCGCGGGACCCCCGTGGCGCCGTGAAGCTGCTGGATTCGGTGATTGCCGCCCACCCCGAGAACACGGCCGCGCGCCTGCTGCGCGCGCGGGCGTTCTTCGCGGCCGCCCAGCTCCGTCCGGCGCAGCTGGAGTTCGAGCTGGTCCTGGAGCGCGAGCCGGACAACGCGTTCGCCCACTTCGCGCTGGCCCGCACGTTCGAGCGCTCCGGCAACACCGCGCAGGCCACCCGGCACTTCCGCCTCGCCGCCGCCCTCGACCCGAAGCCCGAGTACCTCCGCGCCGCGGGCTTCGACAGCGGGAACTGACGGCGCGGGGTTCAGCGCCCCTGGCCGCCGTGATCCGGCTCGTACGGAGGGATGTTCCGGCCCGGCTGCCAGTGCGGGCCCTGGTGCAGGTGGTGCAGCACCATCGTGAGGTCGACCGTGGCCACCAGGAGCAGCACCCCGCAGGCCGCGGCCCAGCCGGGGCGGCCGAGCAGCGCGAACACCGTCGTGCCGAACACGGCCCAGAGCAGCCCCCACAGACTCAGCCAGAACCGCAGCCGCAGCGCGCTGCGCGCGGTCACCGGCTCGTTGCCGCTCCGCATGACGGTCACATCCCTGGCCGGGGTACCCGAGGGCTACCACCAGCATGTACCCGCGGCGGGGGAAAAGGAACGACGCCCCGGGATCCCCGGGGCGTCTTCGTCCGGCCGGATCCCCGTCCGGCCGTCACTTCTCGTCGGGCTGTCCTCATCCAGCCGGCACTTCCGTCCGGCCGTCCCCGTCCGGCCGTCCTCGTCCGCTCAGTGCACGACGCTGTAGCTGCGCCAGGGCAGGGTGTCCGGCGCGATCGAGTCGCCCAGGGTGGTGGGCAGGTACGTGGACGGCCCCCGGCAGTCACGGGTGCGGTAGAGCATGATGTCGGTCAGCGTGTTGTTCTCCACCTTGGTCACGCCGGACGGCGCCAGCTTGTGGCAGCCGTTCACCGAGGGGCTCGTGATGGTCACCAGCAGCTCGCGTTCCGTCTCGTACGAGAGGGTGCCCACGGCGGTGCGGCCGAGGCCCGAGCAGCCGGCGACGGCGAGAGTGAGCAGCACGGCCCCGGTGGCGGTCGCGAGACGCCGGCGAACGGACATGGCGGAATCCTCTTCTGTCGGGTCCTTTCAGGCCACCATGCCGCCCGCGTCGCCCGCTGTCATCCGCTGTTGGGCCGCCCGGGGGAACCACCCGACGGCCGTTGTCAGACCCCACCCGTAAGGTCGGAGGTCCGGTCGGGATCGCGACGCACAGCGGGAGGAGGCAGAGCCGTGGCACACAGCTGGACGACCAGTGCCGCCGTCTTCCTGCCGGCGGCACTTCCCCGCGAGGGCCGGATCGCCTTCTGGGCGCCGGACGGCGGCGCGCCGCCCGAGGCGGCGGAGAGCGGCGCGGAGCGCGTCGAGTTGACCGTCGCCCGTCGGCACGGCGGCGGCGCCCGGGGCCGGGCCGTGCCCGCGGTCACCCTGCCGATCGAGGCCGCCCTGCCCCATCTCGTGGTGGCCCGCCACCATCCGGCGGCCCACCCCGCCACCGCCGGCTGGGGCGCCGCCGCCCTGCACGCCCTGCACCTGGCCGCCCGCGGCCGGCTGCTGCCGGGACTCACCGCGGACGACCTGGACGCCTGGCGGGCCGGGCCGCTGGACGCCGACGACATCGCCCATCTGCGGGCCGTCGCGGCGGCCCTGCCGTACGAGGCGTACGCCGTCCCCGTACCCGGGCGCGGCGCGCTGCGGCTGCCCGAGCCGGAGGCCCTCGTGCGCGCCTTCCTCGACGCGGTCGCCGACACCCTGCCCCGCACCCCGGCCGCCGCCCACGCGGTCGGGGCGCCGTTCGCGGCCCGCGCGCCCCAGCACCTGCCCCGCGCGCGTGCCTGGGCGGCCGAGGCCGCGGCCGGGATGGACGCGGGCGTGCGCGTCTCGCTCCGCCTGGACTTCTCGGGATACGAGCTCTTCGACATCGCGGCCGACGAGGACGGCGACGAGCGGCACGCGGCCGCCGCGATCCTCCAGATCCACAGCCTCGCCGACCCCACCCTCGTCATCGACGCCACCGACCTGTGGGCGGGCGACGGCGAGCACTTCGGCCCCCGCGCCCGCATCGATGCCGTCCTCGCGCTGCGCCGGGCCGCGCGCGTCTGGCCCCCGCTCGCCCGCCTCATGGAGCGGGACGTGCCCGACGTCCTCGCGGTCACCGAGAACGAGCTGTACGAGCTGCTGGGCCCGGCCGCCGCCCGGCTCGCCGACGCCGGGGTCGCCCTCCACTGGCCGCGCGAGCTCGCCCGCTCGCTCAGCGCGTCCGCCGTCGTCCGGCCGGCCCTCGCGGCACCCGGGTCCGCGACCGACGGCACCTCGTTCTTCGACAGCGAGGAGCTCCTGCGCTTCAACTGGCAGCTCGCCCTCGACGGCGATCCGCTCACCGAGCGCGAGATGGACCAGCTCGCCGAGTCCCACCGTCCCATCGTGCGCCTCCGCGACCAGTGGGTCGTCGTCGACCCCGCCCTCGTCCGCAAGGCCCGCAAGCGGGAACTCGGCCTGCTCGAACCGGTCGACGCCCTGTCCGTCGCGCTCACCGGCACCGCCGAGGTCGACGGCGAGACCGTCCCCGCCGTCCCGGTCGGCGCGCTCGCCGCCCTCCGCGACCGGCTGCTCGCCGGCCCCGAGGACGTACAGGCCCCACCCGGGCTCACCGCCACCCTGCGGGACTACCAGCTCCGCGGCCTCGCCTGGCTCGACCTGATGACCTCGCTCGGTCTCGGCGGCTGCCTCGCCGACGACATGGGCCTCGGCAAGACCGTCACCCTCATCGCCCTCCACCTGCGCCGGGCCCGCCGCGCCCCCACCCTGGTCGTCTGCCCGGCCTCGCTGCTCGGCAACTGGCAGCGGGAGGTGCGGAGGTTCGCCCCCGACGTGCCCGTCCGGCGGTTCCACGGCGCCGACCGCGACCTCGCCGGAACCGAGGGCGGCTTCGTCCTCACCACCTACGGCACCCTGCGCACCAGCGCCGCCGAACTGGCCGGGCGGGAATGGGGGATGGTCGTCGCCGACGAGGCGCAGCACGTCAAGAACCCGTTCTCCGCGACGGCCAAGGCGCTGCGGGAGATCCCCGCCCCCGCGCGCGTCGCGCTGACCGGCACTCCCGTGGAGAACAACCTCTCCGAACTCTGGGCGCTCCTCGACTGGACCACCCCCGGACTCCTGGGGCCGCTCAAGGCGTTCCGGGCCCGCCACGCCAGGGCCGTGGAGAACCACGAGGAGATCGAGCACGAGGAGGCCGTCGAGCGGCTCGCCCGGCTCGTGCGGCCCTTCCTGCTGCGCCGCCGCAAGTCCGACCCCGGCATCGTGCCCGAACTCCCGCCCAAGACGGAGTCCGACCACCCCGTCGCCCTCACCCGGGAGCAGGCCTCGCTGTACGAGGCGGTCGTCCGCGAGACCATGGCGCAGATCGAGGAGGCCGAGGGCATGGCCCGCCGGGGCCTCGTCATGAAGCTGCTGACCTCCCTCAAGCAGATCTGCAACCACCCCGCCCAGTACCTCAAGGAGCAGGCCCAGCGCGGCAGCGGCACGGCCCGGCTCGCCGGCCGCTCGGGGAAGCTCGCCCTGCTCGACGAACTCCTCGACACGATCCTCGCCGAGGACGGCTCCGTGCTCGTCTTCACCCAGTACGTGTCGATGGCGCGGCTCCTCGCCGACCACCTGGCCGCGCGGGGCATCCCGGCCCAACTGCTGCACGGCGGCACCCCGGTGGCCGAGCGGGAGCGGATGGTCGACCGCTTCCAGGCCGGTGAGGTCCCCGTCTTCCTGCTCTCCCTCAAGGCCGCGGGCACCGGTCTCAACCTCACCCGGGCCGGCCACGTCGTGCACTACGACCGCTGGTGGAACCCGGCCGTCGAGGAACAGGCGACCGACCGCGCCTACCGGATCGGGCAGACCCAGCCCGTGCAGGTGCACCGGCTCGTCGCCGAGGGCACGGTCGAGGACCGCATCGCCGAGATGCTCCGTGCCAAGCGGGCCCTGGCCGACGCCGTCCTCGGCTCCGGCGAGGCCGCCCTCACCGAACTGACCGACCGCGAACTGGCCGACCTGGTGTCCCTGAGGAGGCCCGCGTGAACCACGCACGGGGCGCGCGCGGAGCCGCCCCCCGCCACGACGACCGCCGCCGCAGCTTCCCGCAGGTCGCACCCCGCGAAGCGCCCGACGGCCGGTTCGCCGCCACCTGGTGGGGGAACGCCTGGGTCGACGCCCTGGAGGACACCGCGCTCGACGCGAACCGCCTCGCCCGCGGCAAGGCCTACGCCGGGCGCGGACACGTCGACGCGATCACGGTCACCCCCGGCCGGGTCGTCGCCTACGTCCACGGCAGCCGGCCCCGCCCGTACCGCACCGAGATCCGGATGCGGACACTCGGCGACGACGGCTGGGAGCGGTTCCTCGACGAGGCCGCCGCCCGCCCCGACCACATCGCGGCCCTCCTCGACAAGGACGTGCCGCACGCCCTGGAGGCGGTCGCCGGACTGCTGCCCGCGCCGGGGGACCTCGTCCCCGACTGCTCCTGCCCCGACGACGGCTACCCCTGCAAGCACGCCGCCGCCCTCTGCTACCAGGCGGCCCGGCTCCTCGACGAGGACCCGTTCGTCCTCTTCCTGATGCGGGGCCGCGGCGAGCAGGAGCTGCTCGCCGAGCTCACCCGGCGCAACGCGGCGATGTCCGCCGCCGAGACCTCCGCCGCCGCACCGCCGATGCCCACGGTCCTCGCCCGGACCGTGCTCGCCCCGGACGCCGGACTGCCGCCGCTGCCGCCCGAACTGCCGGTCCCGGACCGGCCCGGCCGTCCGGCGGTCTTCCCGCCCGACCCGCACGCTCCCGACCCGCTCGCGCTCGACCTCCTCGCCACCGAGGCCGCCGCCCGCGCCCACGTCTTCCTCGCCACCGGCCACGACCCGGTCGCCGCGCTCACCCCCTGGCAGGACGCGGTCCGGCTGGCCGCCGCGCACCCCGGTTCCGGGCTCACCGCCTCGACCCGGGCGCTCTACCGCGACCTGGCGTACGCGCTCGACCGCACCCCCACCGACCTGGCGCGCGCCGTCGCGGCCTGGCGGCAGGGCGGCGCCGCGGGGCTGGTCGTCCTGGAGGAGCCGTGGGACCCGCCGGCCGGCCCGTTCGACCGCGCCAGACCCGCGCTGCTCGCCGCCGACTTCCCCGCCTTCCGCCCCTGGCGCAACCGGCTCTCCACCGAATCCCTGCAGCTCCGGCTGGGCAGGGACGGCCTCTGGTACGGCTACGAGTCGGACGCCGGCCGCGAGGACTGGTGGCCGCGCGGCGCCCCCGACCCGGACCCGGTCGGGGCCCTCACCGACCTGCTGGGGCGATGACCGGACACGTGGACGGAATCCCACTCGATGGAGTGAAACCCGTCAACGGCCGGATCCGGCACACCCGTTTGTCGCGTTGATTCCGGTACGGGCACTTGCCCGTGTACACCTCCGGAAGGCAGGAAGCCATGAGGCAGATTCGCCGAAGTGGTCTGGCCACACTGTTGGTCACGGGTGGGGCGCTCGCGCTCTCGGCGGGCGCCGCGCACGCCGACTCCGGCGCGCAGGGCGCTGCGGTCGGTTCGCCGGGCGTCGGCTCCGGCAACGCGGTTCAGCTGCCGGTGCACGTGCCGGTCAACGTCTGCGGGAACACGGTCAACGTCGTCGGACTGCTCAACCCGGCCTTCGGGAACCGCTGTGCCAACCGCTCCGCCGAGCCGGACGGTTACGGCTCCGACGAGGGCGGCGGCCGTGCCCACAAGGACGAGCCCGGTACCCCGCGCGGCGGGGAGCAGGCCGGCGGCTCGCACGCCGGCGGCGGTTCCTCCGGCGGCGGTTCCTCCAACGGCGGCGGGTCCACCGCCGAGGGCAGCGCCGTGGGTTCGCCCGGCGTCCTCTCCGGGAACGGCCTCCAGCTTCCCGTCGACCTGCCCGTGAACCTGAGCGGCAACTCGGTCAACGTGGTCGGCATCGGCAACCCGGTCTTCGGCAACACCTCGGTCAACGGCCCCGGCAAGCCCCAGCAGCCGATCGAGATCCCGACGCCGCGCCCGCAGACCCCCGTCCGGAACGTGCCCGTCCCGCAGGCCGAGACCGAGGCCCCCGCCCCGGCCCCGCAGGGTGAGACGAGCTCGGTGGCGCTGGCCTCCACCGGTGCGGACACCATCGGGTACGCCGCCCCCGCGAGCGCCGCGCTGCTGCTCGGCGGCGCCCTGCTGTACCGTCGCGCGCGCCGCTCCGCGGACCAGGCCTGAGGGTCCGCTCCTCACGGTCCGGCCGCCGCGCGCTGACACCCGAGCCGTCAGCCGCGTCCCCGGCCGCGCGCGTCCCCGCCGCCGCGACGCCAGGCCCGGAGCACCGCCTCGATGGCGGGAGCGACCCTCGTCCGGGCCTGGTGTCGAGGAACCCCCTGCATCAGCAGGGTGTCGTACGGGGTGTCGACGTGCCGGACGGACGCGCGCACCGCGGCGGTGACGGCGCCGCGGTCGAGCGAGCGGCCCGCGGCCGTGCGCCCCACCCGTCCGCTGCCCTTCGCCGACGCGTGGACGGCGATCTCCGTGACCCGGTCCTCCGGGCAGGACGGGAAGAGGCGCCGGATCTCCGCGCCGAGGAGCGCGGTGATCTCGGTGTCGCGCGCCGCGCGCCGTACCGCGTCCCGGGCCCGCCGTCTGGCCCGCGCGTCGGCATCCGCCAGGCACGCGAGCTCCGCCCGGGCGAGCGCCGCCTCCTCGACGAGCAGGCCCTGGCGTTCGTACCGCGTCCGGCGCCGGTTGTGGCGCACGACCACGGCCCAGAGGCCGCTGCCCTCGCGGGCGCGCCGGGTGAGGGCGGTGTCGCCGCGGCGGAGGAAGACCAGGTGGCCGAGGTCGGCGCAGTCCAGGCAGACCGGCGCGTTGAACTCGACGATCATCCGCTCCAGCGGTCCCTGCCGGCACTCCGAGCAGCGGCGGCGCTTGAGCGGTTCGACGACGACGGGTGCCACGAGGTCCATGGCCGGTCCTCCCTCCGGTACCCGCTCAGCGGACGCCGGGCGCGGCGGCGGCGATGAACGTGGCGAGTGCCTTCTTCGCCTGCTCCGAGCGGCGGGCGCGGTCCGCCTCGTCGACCGCCTCGTGCATGCAGTGGGAGTCGACGAAGGCCGCCTCGGCCAGCCGGCGGACCTCGGGGTCGTCGCACACCAGCTGGACGCGGAAGAGGGCCTGCCGGGCGGCGGTGCGCTGGCGGTAGGAGGCGTGCCGGGACTCCTCCGCCTCCTCGGAGCCGGGCCGTTGGAGCGCCCGGAACCAGCGGTCGTTCTGGCTGTGCCGGTAGTCGACGACCGCGCCGGCGAAGGCGCTGTAGGTCGCGATCCGTTCCTGCCGGAGCTGCTCGGTGCGCGCGAGCGCGGCCGTGCGCTCGGTGGCCCGCCCCTGGAACCAGTGTGTGAAGACGGCACCCAACAGGGTTCCCGCCACGGCTATCAGCGCCGCATCCATGACCGGCCGCCCTCCCGATTCCCTCGGCCTGCAGACCCGTAGATCATGACAGTCCGGGGGGCTGGGCGTCACTGCCGGTAGCTGCTCAGGAAGCGGCCGATGCGGCTGATCGCGGCGTCCAGGTCGTCGGCGTACGGCAGGGTCAGGATGCGGAAGTGGTCCGGGCGCGGCCAGTTGAAGCCGGTGCCCTGGACGACCTGGATCTTCTCCCGCAGGAGCAGGTCGAGGACGAACTTCTCGTCGTCGTGGATCCTGTGCACGGCGGGGTCGAGGCGCGGGAAGGCGTACAGCGCGCCCTTCGGCTTCACGCACGAGACGCCGGGGATCTCGTTGAGCTTCTCCCAGGCGCGGTCGCGCTGTTCGCGCAGCCGGCCGCCCGGCGCGGTCAGCTCGTGGATCGACTGCCTGCCGCCGAGCGCGGCCTGGATGGCGTACTGGGCGGGGGCGTTGGGGCACAGCCGCATGGAGGCCAGCATGGTGAGGCCCTCCAGGTAGTTCCTGGCGTGCTGCCTGGGGCCGCTGACGACCAGCCAGCCGGAGCGGAAGCCCGCCACCCGGTAGGTCTTGGAGAGCCCGCCGAAGGTGAGGACGACCAGGTCGGGGGCGAGCGAGGCGGCCGGGTGGTGGACGGCGTCGTCGTAGACGATCTGGTCGTAGATCTCGTCGGCGAAGACCATCAGGCCGTGGCGCCGGGCGAGTTCGAAGATGCCGTCCAGGATCTCCTTCGGGTAGACGGCGCCGGTGGGGTTGTTCGGGTTGATGACGACGATGGCCTTGGTGCGGTCGGTGATCTTCGACGCCATGTCGTCGAGGTCCGGGTACCAGTCGGCGGCCTCGTCGCACAGGTAGTGCACGGGCTTGCCGCCGGCGAGCGTGATGACCGCCGTCCACAGCGGGTAGTCCGGGGCGGGTACGAGGACCTCGTCGCCGTCCTCGAGGAGGGCCTGGACGGCCATCGAGATCAGCTCGGACACGCCGTTGCCGAGGAAGATGTCGTCGACGTCCACGTCGGGCAGGCCCATGGACTGGTAGCGCTGGGCGACCGCGCGGCGGGCGGAGAGGATGCCGCGGGAGTCGGTGTAGCCGTGGGCCTTGGGGAGCATCCGGATCATGTCCTGGACGATCTCCTCGGGAGCCTCGAAGCCGAAGAGCGCCGGGTTGCCGGTGTTCAGGCGCAGGACGCTGTGGCCCGCCTCCTCCAGCGCGTTGGCGTGCTCGATCACCGGGCCGCGGATCTCGTAGCAGACCTCGTTCAGCTTGCTCGACTGCCGGAACTCCATGTCCGACCTCCCCAGGTCCCCGGAATCAGTGTTGCTTGGTTTTACCAAGTTCAAGCTTGGAAAGTCCAACAACATGTCTAGACTGCGTCGCATGCCACGTCAGCCACGCCGCCGCAGCTACGACCAGCACTGCGCCGCCGCGCGCGCCCTCGACCTCGTCGGCGACCGCTGGACCCTGCTCGTCGTCCGCGAACTCCTCGCCGGACCGCGCCGCTACACCGACCTCCACGCCGACCTGCCCGGCGTCAGCACCGACATGCTCGCCGGCCGCCTCAAGGACATGGAGGGCGCCGAACTCGTCACCCGGCGCAGGCTGCCCCCGCCCGCCTCGGCGTACGTCTACGAACTCACCCCGCGCGGACGGGACCTGCTGCCGGTGCTGCGCGCCCTCGCCGCCTGGGGCGCGCCCGACCTCGGCGAACCCCGGCCGACCGACGCCGTCCGCGCCCACTGGTACGCCGTCCCGCTCCTCGGGGCGCTCGCCGAACTCGGCGAGGGGGTCGTCCAAGTGAGCCTGGACGAAGGGGAGTTCCACGTGCGGATCGGTGCCGACGGCAGTGCGGCGTACGGCGACGGCACGTACGGCGACGGGGTCGCGGAGCTGCCCGACGCCCGGCTGGCGACCGACGCGGCGACCTGTCGGGCCCTGGCCGGAGGCGAGTCGACCCTCGCCGAGGCGGTCGCGTCCGGGCGCGCCACCCTCGAACGGACCGCCGCGGCGGCCGGGACGCGCGCGGGCTGACCGCCGCCCGGTCGGGGCGCGGTCAGGAGCGCGCGCCCTCCGGCGCCGGGGCCGCCGCGAGGGCCTCCGCGAGACGGTCGCGCGCCGCGGTCTGCGCGGCGATCCGGGCGTCGAGGACGGCCAGCCGCTCGCGGGCGATCTCCAGGCCGCGGGCGGACGGAGGGGCCGCGGAGACGTCCCCGTCGAGGCAGGAACGGAACGCGGACACGTCGTCCAGGGTGAGACCGGCGGCGAGGAGGTACCGGATGTTCGCCACCCGGGCGACGGCACCCTCCTCGTACACCCGGTACCCGTTGGCCGCGCGGGCCGACCCGATCAGGCCCGCCGTCTCGTAGTGGCGCAGCGCACGGGCCGACGCCCCGGTCCGCCGGGCCAGTTCACCGATGCGCAAGGACGCCACCTCCTCGCGCAGTCGTATCACGAGACCAGTGCGCCCCCGTCGACGGGCAGGACGGTGCCGGTCACGAAGGCGGCGTCGGGCGCGGCGAGCGCGGTGATCGCCCAGGCGACCTCCTCGGGCCTGCCGATCCGGCCCAGCGGGGTGTGCGCGAGCTGCCACGCCCGCAAGGCCGCCCGCCGCTCGGGCGAGAGCCCCATGTGGTCCGCGATCGGGGTCTCGATCGCGCCGGGGGCGACGGCCACCACCCGGACGCCGTCCGGCGCCAGCTCCACCGCCCAGCAGCGGGTCAGGGTCTCCAGGGCGCTCTTGGTCGCCGGATAGAAGGAGTTGGCCGGCCAGCCGCGCAGGCCGATCGTCGTCGTCACGTTCACCACCACGCCCTGGGACTCCCGGAGCGCCGGAACGGCGGCCCGGGTGAGCAGCACGGGGGCGACGAGGTTCGTCTCCAGGAGCGGGGTCATCACGGCGCGGTCGAGGGTGCCGAGCGGGCCGCCGGCGGAGACGCCGGCGTTGTTGACGAGGACGTCGAGGCGGCCGTGGGAGGCGAGGGCGGCCCGCACGATCTCCTCGGCGGCCCCCTCGGCCGTGATGTCGGCGACGAACGGGTGGATCCCCGCGTGTCCCTCGGCGGCCTCCCGCAGGGGTTCCTCCCGGCGTCCGACGGCGACGACCGTCGCCCCCTGCCCGGCGAAGGCCCGCGCGGTGGCCCGGCCGATGCCGGTGCCCGCGCCGGTGACGACGACGACCCTGGTGGGTGTGGTGGTGTCCATGCGTGCGAGGGTCGAACAGTGACGCCAAGGGCAAGGTCAAGCGGTGACGCGCGGACGACGGGCAGGATGAGCGGGATGCGATACGAGGCGATCACCTGGGACCGGCTGGCCGAGACCCTCGCCGGGCACGTCGACCGGGCCACCCCCGGCGACGACGGCGAGTGGCTCAAGGTCGGCATCGACGGGCCGCCCGCCGCGCCCGGCGGCGAGCTGGCGGGCCTGCTCGCCGAGGCGCTGCGGGCACGCGGGCGCTCCGTCCACGTGGTGGGGACCGGGGGCTTCCTGCGGCCCGCTTCCCTCCGGTACGAGTACGGGAAGCGGGACCCCGACGCGTACTTCGACGGCTGGGTCGACACCGGGGCCCTGTGGCGGGAGGTCTTCGGCCCGCTGGGACCGGACGGCACCGGCCGGGTGCTGCCGGACCTGTGGGACCCGGTCAGGGACCGGGCGACCCGCAGCCCCTACGTCACGCTGCCGCCCGGCGGCGTGCTCGTGGTGCACGGGCCGTTCCTCCTCGGCCACTGGTTCCCCTTCGACCTCACCGTGCACCTCCGGCTGTCGCCGGCCGCCCTCGCCCGCCGCACCGAGGAGCAGTGGACGCTTCCCGCCTTCGCCCGGTACGAGACGGAGGTCGACCCCGCAGGCACCGCCGACGCGGTCGTGCGCGCCGACGACCCCCGCCACCCGGCCTGGACCGGCCTCGGTGGCGGCCGGGAAGAGGGGTAGGGGCCGCGGCCCTACGGGTCCTGGGGGTCCGGGGGTCTCCCGCCCACGACGGTGACCGCCTCGGCGCCCGCGCGGCAGCCCGCCTCGGCGGCCCGTGCGGGGTCCGCGCCGGCGAGCAGGGCCGCGAGGAAGGCCCCGGTGAAGGCGTCGCCCGCGCCCGTCGAGTCGATGCGGCGCACCGGCGGCACCAGGGGCGCCGCCACGTGTGCCGTGACCGCGCCGCCCTCGGCGACCAGGGCGCCGGCGGCGCCCAGGGTGACCACGACCAGGGGGAAGCGCCGGCTCAACTCCGCGGCGGCCGACTCGGGTTCGGCGCCCCCGGTGAGCGCCCCGGCCTCGTCGGCGTTGGGCAGCAGGACCTCGGCGTCCTCCGCCGCGGCCAGGAACCGGTCCGCGCCGAGCCGGTCGAGGAACCCCGCCGAGGCGGGGTCGACGCTCACCGGGATGCCCGCCTCGCGTGCGTCCCGCAGCGCCCGCAGGGCCGTCTCGCGGCTCGGGGCGGCGAAGAACAGGTATCCGGAGAGGTGCAGTCGGGCCACGCCGTCGAGCAGCCCGGCGGACCAGTCGGCGGGGGAGAGGCGGAGCGCGGCGCCGCTGTCGGTCAGGAAGGTGCGCTCCGAGGTCGCGTCCACGAGCGAGATCACCGTGGCCGTGGCGGTCTCCGAGTCGGGGACCAGGAGGGGGCGGACCCCCGCCCGCCGCAGCGCCCGGTCGTGCCAGTCGGCTGCGTCCGTGCCCACCCGGCCGAGCAGCCGCACCTCCCGGTGGCCGGAACGCACCGCCCAGCAGGCCGCGTTGGCTCCGGCGCCGCCCGGGAGGGTCCGGATCTCCGCCGCCGTGTCCGTCGCGGGCGTGAGGGGCGTGCGGTGCCGGGCGACGACGTCCGTGACCACGTCGCCGACGACGAGGAGCGCGCCTCCGGAAGGGGGCGTCACCGGGCGGCCGGGCCGCGCGTCCCCGCGCCGTACGCTCCCGCGATGTCCGCCGCGAGCCGCACGTTGCCCCGTACCGCCGCGAGGTTCGCCTCCAGGGACGCCCCTTCCGTGTGGACCGTCAGGTATTCGAGCAGGAAGGGCGTCACCGCCTGGCCCGTGATCCCCTTCTCCTTCGCCGCTCGGAGGCCGTCCGCGAGCACCCGGTCGTGGAGCGCGGGGTCCAGTTGCTCGGTCACCGGGACCGGGTTGGCCACGACGAGGGCCGCCGCGGGTCCGCCGAGCGCGTCCTGGGACCGGAGGACCGCCGCCACCTCCTCCGGGGTCCGCAGGGTCCAGTCGACGGGCTCGCCGGAGGAGGAGAGGTAGAAGCCGGGGAAGCGGTCCGTGCCGTACCCGACGACCGTCACCCCCAGCGTCTCCAGGCGCTGGAGCGTCGCGGGCACGTCGAGGATCGACTTGACCCCGGCGCACACGACGGTGATCCCGACCCGGGCGAGCAGCCGCAGGTCGGCGGACTCGTCCTGGGTCTCGCTCCACTCCCGGTGCACGCCGCCGAGGCCGCCGGTGGCGAACACCCGTATCCCGGCGGCGTGGGCCAGCCAGGCGGTCGCCGAGACCGTCGTCGCTCCCGTGACGCCGGCCGCCAGCGCCGGGGCCAGGTCGCGGTGCCCCAGCTTCCGTACCGCCGGGTCCTCGGCGATCCGGGTCAGGGCGGCGCGGTCCAGGCCCACTCTGGCCGTGCCGTCGACGACCGCGATGGTGGCGGGGACGGCGCCCCCGGCGCGTACGAGCTCCTCCAGCTCCACCGCCACGGCGAGGTTGCGCGGGCGCGGCAGGCCGTGGGCGATGATCGTCGATTCGAGCGCGACGACGGGACGGCCCTCGTGGAGCGCTTCCCGTACCTCTTCGGACACCTGTGTGGACATGTCCCATTCCTTGGCGCGCCCGCGGGCCCCGCAAACCTCGTGGGCGACCTCCCGCCACGGTCCGGGCGGTGCCTGCGGAATCCGTCACGAGGCGGCCGGGGTGATCGCCGGGGAGCCCGCCGCGCCCGCCGGACGCCGCGCCGGAGGGCCGGTGCGGATTTCGTCGCCGTTCGCGGATTCGGGCATCGGGCCTGGTGGGAGGCGAAGCGGAGCAGCTAATTCCAGCAGGTCCCGGGGGTGGGGCGGTCCTGGACCCCCGCTACAGTCACCGCCCATGACGACACATGACCTGCCCTCCTTCGCCGTGCACATCCCCGACGCCGAGCTCGAAGCGGAGCCGCTGGACCCCGGCCAGATCGTCTCCGGAACGCCCGAGGTGACCGGCAAGGTGCTGTGGGAGTCGGCCGACGGCAAGCAGCTGCGCGGCATCTGGCAGATCACCCCCGGCGTCGTCACCGACACCGAGGCCAACGAGCTCTTCGTGGTGGTCTCGGGGCGGGCGACCGTCGCCGTCGAGGGCGGCGAGACGCTGGAGATCGGGCCCGGCGACGCCTGCGTGCTGCGCGAGGGCGACCGCACGACCTGGACCGTGCACGAGACCCTCCGCAAGGCGTACCACATCAGCCTCTGAGGTCCCCGGGAGCGCCGACGGTCGAGGGTCTGGTAGGAAACCTTCCTATCCGCTAGCATCCCCGGCGGCGGCTTGGCGCGGCGCCCGAACCAGCGGCGTGACGCGCTCAGCGAGAGCTCTGACCCGGCCGCCGAGCACCACCCCACCGCGTGGCGCCCGAATCGCCACCGGCCGGTCGCCCGCGCCCGCACCCCGCGGCGCGGGCACCGGCCCGCGCGGCCGGGCCGTGGTGCGCCGCACCGGTGTCCAGCTCTCGCCACCCCTCAGGCCAGGGAGCCCAGGTATGCGCCTGTACGCCTCCGCCCCACCCCACCGCCCCACCACCCGCCTCCCCTTCGTCCTCACCGCCGTCCTGCTCCTCGTCGGCGGGCTCCTGCTCGCCCTCCCGGACCGCGCCGGAGCCGCGGCCGACTCCCTGATCTCCCAGGGACGGCCCGCCACCTCCTCCTCCGTCGAGGACTCCACCTTCGGCCCGGAGAAGGCCTTCGACGGCGTCTCCACCACCCGCTGGGCCAGCACCGAGGGCGTCGACCCGCAGTGGATCAAGGTCGACCTCGGCCCCTCCTCGACCGTCTCCCGCGTCAAGCTCGTCTGGGAGGTCGCCTACGCCAAGGCCTACCGCGTCGAGATCTCCGCCGACGGCACCACATGGACCCGCCTCGCCACCGAGACCGCCGGGAACGGCGGCACCGACGACTGGACGGGCCTCACCGGCACCGGCCGCTACCTGCGCGTGTACGGGACCGCCCGCGGCACCTCGTACGGCTACTCGCTCTACACGGTGGAGGTCTACGGCACCACGTCCACCACGCCCCCGCCCGGCGGCGCCTTCACCGTCGTCGCGGCCGGCGACATCGCCGCCCAGTGCACGGCCTCCAGCAGCTCCTGCGCCCACCCCAAGACCGCGGCGCTGGCCCAGCGGATCGCGCCGTCCTTCTACCTGACGATGGGCGACAACCAGTACGACGACGCCCTCCTCTCCGACTTCCGCGCCTACTACGACAAGACCTGGGGCGCCTTCAAGGCGAAGACCCGGCCCGTCCCGGGCAACCACGAGACCTACGACCCGGCCGGCCCGCTCGCCGGCTACAAGTCGTACTTCGGCGCCATCGCCTACCCGCAGGGAAAGCCCTACTACAGCTACGACCAGGGCAACTGGCACTTCGTCGCCCTCGACTCCAACTCCTTCGACGACGCCGCGCAGATCCAGTGGCTCAAGGACGACCTCGCGCGGAACACCAAGGGCTGCATCGCCGCCTACTTCCACCACCCGCTGTACTCCTCCGGCGGCCACGGCAACGACCCGGTCTCCAAGCCCGTCTGGCAGATCCTGTACGGCGCCAAGGCCGACCTCGTCCTCAACGGACACGACCACCACTACGAGCGCTTCGCCCCGCAGGACCCGAACGGGCGGGCCACCGCCGACGGCATCGTCGAGATCGTCGGCGGCATGGGCGGCGCCGAGCCGTACGCGATCGAGACGGTCCAGCCCAACAGCCAGAAGCGGATCAGCGGACCCTACGGCGTCCTGAAGCTGGACCTCACGGACACCACCTACACCTGGCAGTACGTCGGCACCGACGACCAGGTGAAGGACTCCGGCCCGACCTACACCTGCCACTGATGTACCTCGCGACCACCGGTCGCCGCGACGCGCCGCCCACCCCCTCGGGGGTCCGGCGGCGCGTCCCGGGCACCGTCCTCGCCCTCGGCGCGGTCAGCCTCGTCACCGACGTCTCCTCGGAGATGGTGACCGCCGTCCTGCCGCTCTACCTGGTCCTCGGACTCGGCCTGTCCCCCCTCCAGTTCGGGCTGCTCGACGGCCTGTCCACCGGCGCCACCGCGCTCGTACGCCTCCTCGGCGGCGCCACCGCCGACCGCGGCGGCCGCCACAAGCTGATCGCCGGACTCGGCTACGCCCTCTCCGCCTGCTCCCGCCTCGGCCTCCTCCTCGCGGGCGGCGCGACCGGCTGGATCGCCACCGCGCTCGCCGCCGACCGGCTCGGCAAGGGCGTCCGCACCGCCCCGCGCGACGCGCTCATCACCCTGCACAGCCCGCCGGAGGACCTGGGCCGCGCGTTCGGCACGCACCGCGCCATGGACACCACCGGCGCGCTCCTCGGCCCCCTCGCCGCGTTCGCCCTCCTCACGGCGACGGCCGACGCGTACGAGACCGTCTTCGCCGTCAGCTTCAGCGTCGGCGCGTTCGGCGTCCTGCTCTGGCTGCTCCTGGTCCCGGGGCGGCGGGGGAGCGGACCGGCGGCCCCGCCACCGGCACGCGAGCCGGTCGAGGCGGCGGTGCGCCCGGCCCCTCCCCGCGCGCGTGGCGGGCTCCTCGCCGCGACGCGCTCACCCGCGTACCGGCGAATCGTGCTCTGCGCCGGCCTCCTCGGAGCCGCCACCGTCGGCGACGCCTTCCTCTACCTGCTGCTCCAGCAGCGCCTCGACCTCGACGCGACCTGGTTCCCGTTCCTGCCGCTCGGCGCGGCCGCCGTCTACCTGCTGCTCGCCGTCCCGGCCGGACGCCTCGCCGACCGCACGGGGCGGCGCGGGCCCCTCCTGTACGGCCACGGGGCGCTGCTCCTGGCCTACGGGCTGCTCCTGGCCCCCGTGCCCGGCGGCGCGGCCCTCGTCGGCGTCCTCCTGCTGCTCGGCGTCTTCTACGCGGCCACCGACGGCGTCCTGATGGCCCTGGCCGGTCCCTTCCTCACCGAGGGACGGCAGGCCGGCGGACTCGCGCTCGTCCAGACCGCCCAGGCACTCGCCCGGTTCGTGGCCGCCGTCGCCTTCGGCGCCGTCTGGACGGCGAGCGGCCCCGAGACCGCCCTCGTGGCCGCGCTCCTCGCCCTCACTGCGGCCCTGTGCTGCGCCGCCCGCCTGCTGCCCAGGACCCCGGCGGCCCCTGCCGCCCCCACGGCCCTCCGAGAGGACTGACCCCATGAACGCACCGACCGGTGCCCGCCTCTCCGCACGCGCGCGCGTGGGCATCCTCGTCCTCGCCCTCCTCCTGCTCGGCGGCGGCGCCACGGCCTACACCCTGCGGGCCGCCTCCGGGCGGCAGGCCGCGGCCGCCGGCACCGCCGACGCCGGCTTCACCCTCGACGGCGCGACGGCGCTCTACGCCCGGGACACCGCGAGCGGGCGCATCGCGCGCGTGGACCCGTCCGCACCCGGCGGACGGGTGGTCGGCGGCCCCTCCTGCGACCGCTTCCACGCCGCCGGCCCCACCGTCGTGTGCCTCCGGAAGAGGCCCGGCGTCCCGGCCCGCTCGTACGTCCTCGTCCTCGACCGGCGCCTGCGCGAACTGCGCCGCATCGCCCTGCCGGGCATCCCCAGCCGGGCCCGGGTCTCCGCCTCCGGCCGGATGCTGTCCTGGACGATGTTCGCGACCGGCGACTCCTACGCGCGCTCGTCCTTCTCCACCCGCACCTCGATCCTCGACCTGCGCACCGGCTACCTGGTGAAGAACATCGAGCAGATCCCGCTCACCCTCGGCGGCCGCCGGTACTACGCCCCGGACGTCAACTACTGGGGCGTCACCTTCGCCGCCGACGACAACCGCTTCTACGCCACCGTGTCGACCGGCGGCCGCACCCACCTCGTCGAGGGCGACATGCGGTCCTGGTCGGCGCGCGCGCTCCGGGAGAACACCGAGTGCCCGTCCCTCTCCCCGGACGGCACCCGGATCGCCTTCAAGAAGCGGGTCTCGGACGGCCCGCGCGAGCCGTGGCGGCTGTACGTGTACGACCTGCGCTCCGGCCGCGAGCACCCCGTCGCCGAGCGGCGCGGCATCGACGACCAGGCCCTGTGGACGGACGGGAACACCCTCGCGTACGGCTACGGGGGAGCGGTCTGGTCGGTCCCGGCCGACGGCACGGGCGCGCCCCGCCGCCTGGCGCCGGGGGCCTCGTCCCCGGCGGCCCCGCATTGACGGGTTTCTGTAGGGACGGGCCTCTGTACGGACGGGCCTCCGTGGCGCCCGGCCTGCCCCATTGACCGGCCTGCCCCACTGGCCGACCCGACCGCATTGGCCGGCCCGACCGCGCCGGCCGGTTCGACGCGGTCGGCCCGTGCGTGCCGACCGGTCCGACCGGGTCAGGCCTTGCGGACGGCGGACAGGACCGCGAGGGCCGCCATGGGCAGGAGAAGGCACGCGGCGATGGCGTTCAGCGGACCGTAGCCGGCCTGCGAGACGATCAGGCCCGCCGCGATCCCGCCGAGACCGGCGGCGGCGTTCATGATGGTGTCGGACAGGCCCTGGACGGCCGCCCGCGCGTCCTGCGGCACCGAGTCCGTGAGCAGCGCGGAGCCGGACACGAGCCCCGCCGACCAGCCGAGGCCGAGGATGAAGAGGCCCGCGGCGGTCTGGCCGTGACTCGACCCCGAGGTGCCGGCGACGAGCGCCGCGATGCCGAGGAGCCCGACGGCGAGTCCGATGACCGACAGCCGGCCGAGCCGGTCGGCCAGCCAGCCCATCACGGGCGAGAAGGCGAACATGCCCGCGATGTGGCCGCTGATGACCAGCCCGATCAGCCGGATGTCGGCGCCGTGGTGGGTGAGCGCCACCGGTGTCATCGACATGATCGACACCATCGCGGTGTGCGTGGCGGCGACGGTGACCAGGGCGAGGCGGGCCTTCGGCGACTCCCGTACCGCGCGCATGCCGGCGCGCAGCGAACGTCCTTCCGCGGTCTTCGCCGGGTCGGCGGAGCTCAGCGCGCGGGCGGTGAGGAGCGGGTCGGGCCGCAGCAGCAGGGCCACCAGGACCGCGGCGGCGACGAAGACGCCGGCGGCCCAGAGGAAGGGGCCCGCCGTGGCCGGGACGCCCAGGCCGGAGACGCTCTTCCCGGCCGGCGCGGCGATGTTCGGGCCGAGCACCGCGCCGATGGTCGTCGCCCACACGACGGTGGAGATGGCCCGGGCCCTGCGGTCCGGTTCGGCCAGGTCGGCGGCGGCGAAGCGGGCCGCCAGGTTCGCAGAGGACCCCGCCCCGAAGCCGACGAGGCCGGCGAGCAGCAGCGGGAAGCTGTCGACGACCGCCCCGAGCACCGCGACCCCGGCGCCGACGGCTCCGATGAGGTACGCGAGGACGAGCCCGGCCCGGCGCCCGCGCGAGGCCATCAGGGAGGCCAGCGGCATGGCGAGCAGGGCGGGTCCGGCCACGGTGGCCGTCGACGCGAGGCCGGACAGGGCCTCGGAGCCGCTGACGTCCCTGGCCAGCACGGCGGCGAGCGCGACGCCGGTGGCGATGCCCAGGCCGCCGAGGACCTGGGTGCCGATCAGCACGGCCTGGATCCGGCGGCGCAGGGCCGGCAGGTCGGCCTCGGCGACGGGTATGTGCTCGGGCAGGGTTGCGTCAGGGGCATCGGAGGTGTGAGTCACTGACGTGAGTGTGCCAGCCGTCCCACCCGTTGGGAACGCCACCAAGGCATCCGGCGGAGGCGCCCGCTCGGAACCCGGGAGGGGACGACTCGGAACCGGACAGGGCGCACGCCCGGATCCGGACAAGGCGCCCGCTCGGAGCCGGACGGCGTGCCCGCTCGGAGCCGGAAGGCATTCACGATCGGATCCCGGCGAGGGGCCCGCTCGGAGCCGGCGGAGGCGCCCGCTCAGAAGAGGGGCGCGGGCAGGACGCCCTCCAGGGCCAGTAGCTGCCGCTTGGTCTCCAGGCCGCCCCCGAAGCCGCCGAGCCCGCCGTCGCTCTCCACCACGCGGTGGCACGGCACCACCAGCGGCAGTGGATTGGCGCCCATCGCCGCCCCGACCGCCTGCGCGGCGCCTGGCTGCCCCACGCGCCTCGCCAGCTCCCCGTACCCGACGACCGTGCCGTACGGGACGCCGGTGGCCAGCTCGCGCAGCACCTGCCGGTTGAAGCCGGTCGTCAGGCTCCAGTCCAGGGGCAGGGCGATGTCGCCGGGCTCGCCCGCGAAGTAGCGCTCGAACCGGCGCACCGGCTCGGCGAGCAGCCCGTCGGCGCGCTCCACCGGCTCCGCGCCGAGCTGCCCGGCCAGCCGGTCGAGCATCCGCTCCCGCCGTGCCGCGTCGGCGTGGAACTCGACCCGGACCAGCCCCCGCTCGGTCGCGGCGAGGAGGAGCGGCCCGATGTCGCTCGCCATGACCGTCCACTCCACCGGGACGGCCCTCGCCGCGCGCGCGGGCCCCGCTTCGATGTCCATGCCGCCCACGGTACGACCGGGCACCGACAGCCGGGGTCGGACCACCGGCGGTGCTCCAAGATCACGGACCGGTCTCGCTCCGGTCTCGCCACCGGAAATTCCCCGGTCACGTGGTCGCCGGGGTCCCTTCGCGCCATAATCTCGCCGGTAGTACTACCCAGCGGTACCGACTGTTTTCGGACGACGTTGCACCAGGGGTGGAGGACACACGCTCATGCAGGGCACGGTCGACGGATTCAGCTACGGGCTCGTCACGCCCGTCGCCGCCTTTCTCATGGCGTGCCTCGGCGGCGCCCTCGGGCTGAGGTGCACCACCAGATCGCTCCGCCACCGCGACAGCTTCAAGGCGGGCTGGCTCGCCCTCGGCGCCACCTCGATCGGCACCGGCATATGGACGATGCACTTCATCGCCATGATGGGCTTCTCGGTCCAGCAGGCGCCCGTCAGCTACGACCGCCCCATCACCTTCGCCAGCCTGGGCGTCGCCGTCCTCATGGTCGGCATCGGCATCTTCATCGTCGGCTACCGCGGCGCCACCGCCCTCACCCTGGTCACCGGCGGCACCATCACCGGCCTCGGCGTCGCCACCATGCACTACCTCGGCATGGCCGGCATGCGCCTCCAGGGCCGCGTCGAGTACGACACGCTCACCGTCGCCCTCTCCGTGGTGATCGCCGTGGTGGCCGCCACCGCGGCCCTCTGGGCGGCTGTTTCCGTACATGGATTTCTGGCCAGCCTCGGTGCGAGCCTGGTGATGGGCGTCGCCGTCAGTGGTATGCACTACACCGCCATGGCCGCGGTCAGCGTCCACCTGCACGGAGCGGAGTCCCGCAGCGGGACCGGCGACACCGCGACCTCGCTCCTCCTGCCGATGCTGATCGGCCCGGCGGTCTTCCTGATCCTCGCCGCCGTCGTCGTCATGTTCGACCCGCTGCTGGTGATGGGCGACCCGGACTGGCAGCGGCCCGACGCGCGGAGCGTCAACCGTCCCGGAGTGCCCGCCCCGCGCCACGTGCCCTCCTACGGCGAGCCCGCCAACTGGACCGCGCGCCCCTCCGGACGCGCCGCCCGCAGGAGCGTCCCCCGGGGCGGCCACCGCTCCCAGGACTGGTGACGGGACACCCGTCGACGGGGCGGTGAGCCGATCACCGCCCGAGTGTCAGTGCCGGGTCGTACGGTGGGTGCATGCGGCCCGTTTCCAAGATCGAACGTTCGGTGGCGCCCTTCGAGGTCGTCAGCTCCTACCAGCCAAGCGGCGACCAGCCCGCGGCCATCGCCGACCTCGAGCGGCGCATCCGCGCGGGCGAGAAGGACGTCGTGCTCCTCGGCGCGACCGGCACCGGCAAGTCGGCGACCACCGCCTGGATGATCGAGAAGCTCCAGCGCCCCACCCTCGTGATGGCGCCGAACAAGACGCTGGCCGCCCAGCTGGCGAACGAGTTCCGCGAGCTCCTGCCGAACAACGCGGTGGAGTACTTCGTCTCGTACTACGACTACTACCAGCCCGAGGCGTACGTCCCGCAGTCGGACACGTACATCGAGAAGGACTCCTCCATCAACGAGGAGGTGGAGCGGCTCCGCCACTCCGCGACGAACTCCCTGCTCACCCGCAGGGACGTCATCGTGGTCGCCTCCGTCTCCTGCATCTACGGCCTCGGCACGCCCCAGGAGTACGTGGACCGCATGGTCCCCCTCAAGGTCGGCGAGGAGCTGGACCGCGACCAGCTGCTCCGCCGCTTCGTCGACATCCAGTACACCCGGAACGACCTGGCGTTCACCCGCGGCACCTTCCGCGTCCGCGGCGACACCATCGAGATCTTCCCGGTGTACGAGGAACTCGCCGTCCGCATCGAGATGTTCGGCGACGAGATCGAGGCCCTCTCCACCCTCCACCCGCTCACCGGCGAGGTCATCAGCGAGGACCGCGAGCTGTACGTCTTCCCCGCCAGCCACTACGTCGCGGGCCCCGAGCGCATGGAGCGCGCGGTCAACGACATCGAGCGCGAGCTGGAGGTCCGCCTCGCCGAGCTCGACAAGCAGGGCAAGCACCTGGAGTCGCAGCGCCTGCGCATGCGGACCACGTACGACATCGAGATGATGCGGCAGATCGGCTCCTGCTCCGGCATCGAGAACTACTCGATGCACTTCGACGGCCGCGAGCCCGGCTCCGCGCCCAACACCCTCATCGACTACTTCCCCGAGGACTTCCTCCTCGTCATCGACGAGTCGCACGTCACCGTGCCGCAGATCGGCGCCATGTACGAGGGCGACGCCTCCCGCAAGCGGACCCTCGTCGACCACGGCTTCCGGCTCCCGTCCGCCCTCGACAACCGCCCGCTGAAGTGGGAGGAGTTCCAGGAGCGGATCGGCCAGACCGTCTACCTGTCCGCCACCCCGGGGACGTACGAGCTGTCCCGCGGCGACGGCTTCGTCGAGCAGATCATCCGCCCCACCGGCCTCGTCGACCCCGAGGTCGTCGTCAAGCCCACCGAGGGCCAGATCGACGACCTGGTCCACGAGATCCGGCTGCGCACCGAGAAGGACGAGCGGGTCCTCGTCACCACCCTCACCAAGAAGATGGCCGAGGACCTCACCGACTACTTCCTCGAGCTCGGCATCCAGGTGCGCTACCTGCACAGCGACGTCGACACCCTGCGCCGCATCGAGCTGCTCCGCGAACTGCGCGCCGGAGAGTACGACGTCCTCGTCGGCATCAACCTCCTCCGGGAGGGCCTCGACCTTCCCGAGGTGTCCCTCGTCGCCATCCTCGACGCCGACAAGCAGGGCTTCCTGCGCTCCGGGACCTCCCTGATCCAGACGATCGGCCGCGCCGCCCGAAACGTCTCGGGCCAGGTCCACATGTACGCCGACCGGATCACGCCGGCGATGGAGCAGGCCATCGACGAGACCAACCGGCGCCGCGAGAAGCAGATCGCGTACAACACGGAGCACGGCATCGACCCGCAGCCGCTCCGCAAGAAGATCAACGACATCGTCGCGACCATCGCGCGCGAGGAGATCGACACCGAGGAACTCCTCGGCAGCGGCTACCGCCAGGCGAAGGAGGGCAAGGGCGCCAAGGCACCCGTCCCCTCGCTCGCCGCGCACGGCCCCAAGGGCCGGGGCAAGGCCGGCGGGGCGGGCTCGACGGTCGAGCTCGGCGACCGCCCCGCCACCGAACTGGCCGCGATCATCGAGGAGATGACCGACCGGATGCGGGCCGCGGCCGCCGAGCTGCAGTTCGAGGTGGCCGCCCGGCTCCGCGACGAAGTGGGAGAGCTGAAGAAGGAGTTGCGCCAGATGAAGGAGGCGGGTCTCGCCTGACCGGACGCGGTCCGGTGTGTTGCAAGACCGACACAAAACCGGACCGCGCCTCCGCGGTGTCGGTGGCGCTGCGTAGGGTGCTCGACAACCGCACGCACCGGAACAGCGGACGCGGGGAACGCCAACGAGAGGGGCATACGCGTGTCGGTCAACATGACCAAGGGTCAGGCCATCAGCCTGGAGAAGAAGGGCGGGGGCAGCCTCACCCAGGTGCGGATGGGCCTCGGCTGGCAGGCCGCGCCGCGCCGCGGTCTCTTCGGTTCGCGCACCCGCGAGATCGACCTGGACGCCTCGGCGGTCCTCTTCGCCGACAAGCAGCCGGTCGACGTGGTCTTCTTCCGCCACCTGGTCAGCGACGACGGCTCGGTCAAGCACACCGGTGACAACCTCGTCGGCGGTGCGGGCCAGGGCGGCGACGACGAGGCGATCCTCGTCGACCTGGAGCGGGTCCCGGTCCACATCGACCAGATCGTCTTCACGGTGAACTCCTTCACCGGCCAGACGTTCCAGGAGGTGCAGAACGCGTTCTGCCGGATCGTCGACGAGACGAACGGGCAGGAGCTCGCGCGCTACACCCTGGACGGCGGCGGCAACTACACCGCGCAGATCATGGCGAAGGTGCACCGGGTCGGCTCCGGCTGGCAGATGACCGCCCTGGGCAACCCGGCCAACGGCCGCACCTTCCAGGACCTGATGCCGGCGATCCTGCCGCACCTGTAGTAGCGGCGCGGACCGCACCCACAGCTCCCGGAGGCACCAGGCCGCCGGGAGCTGTCCCGCATGAACTCGTTCGGGCACCAGGAAACACCGAGGGGACAGAGTCGATGACGGCCGAGCTGGTCCGGGGGCAGAACCACCCCCTGCCCGACACCCGACTGGAGATCAGGGTGTCGGCCGGACACCCCGTCGTCGCCGGAGCCACCCTCGGCGACGAGCACGGCCGGATCCCCGGCGTGGAGTGGATCGCCCACCCCGGCGCGCCCTCGCTGCCCGGCGTCGACGTCCCCGGGCGGTGCGCCGCCGACCACCGCCTCACCGTCGACCTGGCGGCGGTACCGGAAGCCGTCCACCGCGTCTCCGTTCTCCTCGCCCTCCCGCCGGGCGCCGGCACCGCCCGCTTCGGAACCCTCGCCGCGCCCTTCGTCGCCGTCGCCGGCCAGGACGGCACCGACGTCGCCAGCTACACGATCACCGGACTCGACAGCGAGTCCGCGGTCGTGGCCCTGGAGCTGTACCGCCGCCAGGGCGCCTGGAAGGTCCGCGCGATGGGCCAGGGGTACGAGGGCGGCCTCGCCGCCCTCCTCGGCGACCAGGGCCTGGACCGCCCCGCCGACCTGGCCGCGTCCATCCTCGCGGCGGCCGCCCCGGAGCCGCCCGCCACCGAGCCGGCGCCTCCGCTCGGCGACCCGGCGGCGCGCCTCCCCGAGGTGGAGCGCGTCGGCCGGTCCGCACCGGACGCGGCCCCGACCGCACCGGACACCGTCCCGACCGTGATCCCGCCGCTGCCGCCGACGCCCCCGGCCGTCCCCGCGGCGGGCACGCCCACCCCCGCCACGGGCACCGGCGGCCCGATCAGCTACGCCCATCCCCGACGTCCGGCCGCCGCCGCCCCGGAGCCCCGGCAGGCGCCGCCGACACCGGTCGCCGGGGACGCCTCGGGCTGGTCGATGGACGAGCGCCTGTACAACCAGGTCTGGGGGATGTTCGAGGACCTGGCCCGTACCGCCGCCGCCTACCGCAGCGCCTGCGACTTCGCGGAGTCCCGGCTCGACCGGGAGCTCGACCAGTCGCTCTCCGACTACCGCTCCCGGGTCGGCGGCGCGAACGACGCGGCCCGGGCGACCGCCCGCGCCCGGCACGACGAGCTCGTGGAGCGGGCCAAGGAGGTCCTGGACCGGGACCTCGCGCAGCTCGCGGCCGAGTCCGAGGTCGTCGAGCCGGCCCTGCCGCCCGCGTACGCCCGCTGGGACAGCCCCGTCTGGCACGCCTACCGCGTCCCGGCCGAGGAGCCGATGGCCGTCCGCCTCGGCGACCTCCACCTCCCCGAGCGCACCGACCTCCGGATCCCGATGCTCGTCCGGCTGCCGCTGGAGCGGGGGCTCTGGGTGGACAGCGGGAGGGGGCACTCCGAGGCCGCCGCGCTGCTCGACGAGATCGAGCTGCGGCGGCTCGCCCTGGACAGCGCCGTCGCGCACGCCGCCCGGCTGCTCGCCGCGCACCCGGCGGGCGAGTTCACCGTCCACGTCCTCGACGCCGCCGGCGCGGGCACCACCGCGCTCGCGCCGCTCGTGGAGACGGGCGTGCTGGCCGCCCCGCCGGCCCGGGGCGCGTCCGGGGTCTCCGCGGTCCTCGAACAGCTCACCGAGCGCGTCGACCTGCTGCAGATGGCGGTGCGCGCCGGTGCCGCCGACGCCCTGCCGCCCGGTCTGGACACGGCCAGGCAGCTGCTGATCGTGCACGACTTCCCGCACGGCTTCGACGACCGGGCGGTCACCCGGCTCCGGTACCTCGCCGACGAGGGTCCGTCGGTCGGCGTCCATCTGCTGATGGTCGCGGACCGGGCGGACGCCGCCGCGTACGGCCCGCTGCTCGACCCGCTGTGGCGCTCGCTGCTGCGGCTCACCCCGGTCCCGGACGACCACCTCGCCGACCCGTGGGTCGGCCACGCCTGGTCGTACGAGCCCCCGATCCTTCCGCCGGGCAGCGGGGTGCTGCGGCAGGTCCTCGCGCAGGTGGCCGCAGCCCGCCATGGAAAGCGGCCCTGACCTGCTCTTTTGGTGGCTCTTTACCCTGCCCTTTACCTTCTCTTGGTCTTTCGGGTAGTCTTTTTCGTGCGGAGGGGAGTACTCCCCATGCGCGGCGTACCCGTCAATACGGACGGATCCTCGGTGATCCGATCCCGGGGCGTCGGCCCGGCGGCGATCGTCCGTCGCACGGGTGGAAGAGACCTCCGGCAGCGACGACGCTGATCAAGTAGCCGTACGACGCCGGAGGCGCAGTGGACGTTTCAATGACCCTGTGGGTAGTGACCATTCTTGGTCTTGCTGCCCTGATCGGTGCCGACTTCTTCATCGGGCGCAAGCCCCATGACGTGTCGGTCAAGGAAGCCGGAATCTGGACGATCGTCTGGATCGTGCTGGCCGGACTCTTCGGCCTCGGCCTGCTGTTCTTCGGCAACAGTCAGGCGTCCGGCGAGTTCTTCGCCGGCTACATCACCGAGAAGTCGCTCAGCGTCGACAACCTCTTCGTCTTCGTCCTGATCATGGCGAAGTTCGCGGTCCCGTCCCACCTCCAGCAGCGCGTGCTGCTCGTCGGCGTGGTGATCGCCCTGGTGCTCCGTACGATCTTCATCGCCGCGGGCGCCGCGATCATCGCGAGCTTCTCCTGGGTCTTCTACATCTTCGGCGCGTTCCTGATCTACACCGCCTGGAAGCTCATCCAGGAGGCGCGTGCCGACGAGGACGAGGAGGACTGGGAGGAGAACCGCCTCCTCAAGACGGTCGAGAAGAAGTTCGGCGTCGCCGACCGGTACCACGGCACCAAGCTCTTCATCGTCAACAACGGCAAGCGGGTGCTGACCCCGCTGATGGTCGTCATGCTCGCCATCGGCACCACCGACATCCTCTTCGCCCTCGACTCCATCCCGGCGATCTTCGGCCTCACCCAGGACCCGTACATCGTCTTCACCGCCAACGCCTTCGCCCTCATGGGTCTGCGGCAGCTGTACTTCCTGATCGGCGGCCTGCTCAAGAAGCTGGTCCACCTCAGCTACGGCCTGTCGGTGATCCTCGGCTTCATCGGCGTCAAGCTGGTGCTGCACGCCCTGCACGAGTCCGGGGTCCACGTCCCCGAGATCTCCATCCCGGTCTCGCTCGCGGTCATCGGCGGCGTCCTGGTCATCACCACGATCACCAGCCTGATCGCCTCCAAGAAGCAGGCGCAGCGCGAGGCCGCCGAGAGCGTGGCCGACGCCGACGACGCCGAGAAGGACAGCATCGGCGCCTGACGCGGCACACACGGCGACGGCCGGCCCCGGGGACATCGTCCCGGGGCCGGCCGTCGCCGTTCTCCGGTCAGGCGGGCGCGACCTCCTCCGCCTCCGGGCGCGACCGGCCCGGCAGCGTCTCCGGCAGCAGGGCGAAGCAGGCCAGGCTGACGAGGGCCACCAGCGTCAGATACGCCGCCACACCCCAGGGCGGACCGGAGCCGCCGTCCGAGAGGGCCGTGGCGACGAGGGGCGTGAGGGCCCCGCCGAGGACGCCGGCGAGGTTGTAGCCGACGGCGGCGCCCGTGCAGCGGACCCGGGGCTCGTACAGCTCCGGCAGATACGCGGCGACCACCGCGAACATCGTGATGAAGGCCAGCAGCGAACCCAGGAACCCGAGGAACATCAGGAACGGCCGCGCGGTGTGCAGCAGCGCCACCATCGGGAACATCCACAGCGCCGAGGCCGCGCACCCCGCCAGGCACAGCGGCCGGCGGCCCCAGCGGTCGGCGAGCAGCGCCACGAACGGGGTGGCCGCGCCCTTGATCGCCACCGCCGCCATCACACAGGTCAGCATCACCGTGCTGCTCACCCCGAGCCGCTCGGTGCCGTAGGCCAGCGCCCAGGTGGAGACCGTGTAGAAGACCGCGTACCCGACCGCGAGCGCCCCCGCCGTCAGCAGCACCAGGCGCCAGTGGTCGCGCGCCACCTCGGCCAGCGGGGCGCCCGCGCGCCGCCCGGACGCGGACAGCTCCTCGAACTGCGGGGTCTCGGCCAGCGACGTGCGCAGCAGCAGTCCGGCCGCCGCGAGCACCCCGGCGGCCCAGAACGGCACCCGCCAGCCCCACGCGCGGAACTCCGCCTCGCTCAGCCCGGCCGTGAGCGCCAGCATCACCCCGTTCGCGAGCAGGAAGCCGATCGCAGGACCGATCTGCGGGAAGCTCGACCACAGGGCCCGCCGGTGCTCCGGGGCGTGCTCGGCGGTCAGCAGCACGGCCCCGCCCCACTCGCCGCCGAGCCCCAGGCCCTGGAGGAAGCGGAGGACGAGCAGCAGCACGGGGGCGGCGATGCCGAGCGTCGCGTACGTGGGGACGCAGCCGACCGCGACCGTGGCGCAGCCGGTCAGGAGGAGCGAGGCGAAGAGGACCGGCCGCCGCCCGTAGCGGTCGCCGACGTGGCCGAAGAGGACCGAGCCCAGCGGCCGGGCCAGGAAGCCGGCGGCGAAGGTGCCGAAGGCGGCGAGGGTCCCGGCGAGCGGGGAGAAGGTCGGGAAGAACAGCGGTCCCAGGACGAGGGCCGCAGCCGTCCCGTAGACGAAGAAGTCGAAGAACTCGATGGCGGTGCCGACGAGCGAGGCCGCGGCGAGCCGCCCCATCGACGGGGTCGGGGCCGCCGCCGCGTCCGGGACGGCGGGGGAGGCGGGTGGCGACTGAGCGTGACTGTGGGCCATGTCGCGCCAACTACCCCGCCGCCGCCCGGGTTACGGGGGCGTGCGGAGGCGCGCAGCTCCGGGGCCGCGCGCCGGGCTTCACCAGCCGCGCTCGCGCCACTCCGCGAGGTGCGGGCGCTCGTCACCGAGCGTGGTGTCCTTGCCGTGGCCCGGGTAGACCCAGGACTCGTCCGGCAGGGCGCCGAAGAGCTTGGTCTCCACGTCCTGGATGAGGCTCGCGAAGGCCCCCGGGTCCTTCCAGGTGTTGCCGACCCCGCCGGGGAACAGGCAGTCGCCGGTGAAGACGTGGGGGTGGCCGTGCGGGTCGTCGTAGACCAGGGCGATCGACCCCGGGGTGTGCCCGACCAGGTGGCGGGCGGTCAGCTCGACCCGGCCCACCCGGATCGTGTCGCCGTCCTCGACGGGCACGTCGGTCGCGACCGGGATGCCCTCCGCGTCGTACGCGCCCGCGTACGTCCGGGCTCCGGTCGCGGCGACCACGGCGGCGAGCGCCTGCCAGTGGTCGCCGTGCCGGTGGGTGGTGACGACGGCGGTGATGCCGTCGTCACCGATCAGCGTGAGGAGCGTGTCCGCGTCGTTCGCCGCGTCGATGAGCAGCTGCTCGCCGGTCGCCCGGCAGCGCAGCAGATACGCGTTGTTGTCCATCGGACCGACCGCGACCTTCGAGATCATCAGGTCCGTCAGCTCGTGCACGTCCGCAGGTCCGCCGACCTTCACCACTCCGCTGTACGTCATGGGTTCAGACTAGTCCTGGGGAGTGGCGGTGGCGGCTACAGCGGGGGGAGCTCCGGCAGGGGGCCGCCCTTGGTGGTGAGGGCCGAGCCGTCGCGGCGCCCGGCGAGCCAGCCGAGCATCTCGGTGGCCGGGCCCATGACGGCGACGCCGCCGGACGTGCCGCCGGTCGTCCAGCCCCGCCCGTCGGCCGCCCACAGGACGGTCGCGGGGACGCTCTCCAGGCCGGCGAAGCGCTCGGTGAGGAAGTCGATCTCGCGCTGCACGAACTCCTCCGGCAGGTCCTCGAGCTCGTAGCCGACGCCCAGGTCGACGTGGTGCAGGGCGACCTCCACCCAGCGGCGGAAGGGGATCCGGGAGGCGCTGTCCGTGACGCCGTTGCGGAGCTCGACCGTGCGGGCCCAGTCGGCGGGCTCGGCGCCCACGGCCTGGAAGCGGTCGGCGGACTCGCGCAGGTCGGCGAGCTGGACGTCGAGCGGGCGGCCGGAGTCGCGCGCGATGTCGGCGTCCCGGGTCGCGCCGTCCGCGTACATCGGCCGGCCCTCGAGGACGTTGACCAGAGCGTCGGCGTTGCGGGCGACGTGGGCGAGGACGTGGCCGCGCGTCCAGCCGGGAAGCCGTGACGGCTCGGCCGTCGCCGCGTTGTCCCAGGAGGCGACCGCCGTCAGCAGCCGGTCGGTCGCTTCGCGTACGGAGGCGAGGTCGCGTTCGTGATCGATCATGGCGCCGACCCTAGGCGGTGCCGGGGCGGTCGGGCCAGACCGGCGAGCACCCCCGATCTCCCGCGCCACCACTCGTTCGGGTGAAGCGGTCTGCGAGCGGCCGGAAATCGAATGTGCGTGCTATAGGCTCGGTGGAAGCATCCGGCATCCTTGGTTGTTGGGTGTGTCAGGCACATCCGCTCTCTGAAGAAAGGTGCGGACCGGCGTGGCCGACCGTCTCATCGTCCGTGGCGCTCGCGAGCACAACCTCAAGAACGTCTCGCTCGACCTCCCGCGTGACTCCCTCATCGTCTTCACCGGGCTCTCGGGATCGGGCAAGTCCTCCCTCGCGTTCGACACGATCTTCGCCGAGGGGCAGCGCCGGTACGTCGAGTCGCTCTCCTCGTACGCCCGGCAGTTCCTCGGCCAGATGGACAAGCCGGACGTCGACTTCATCGAAGGTCTGTCGCCCGCCGTCTCCATCGACCAGAAGTCGACCTCGCGCAACCCGCGCTCGACGGTCGGCACCATCACGGAGGTCTACGACTACCTCCGACTGCTCTTCGCCCGCATCGGCAAGCCGCACTGTCCCGAGTGCCGCCGCCCGATCTCCCGGCAGTCGCCGCAGGCCATCGTCGACAAGGTCCTGGAGCTGCCCGAGGGCAGCCGCTTCCAGGTCCTCTCGCCGCTCGTGCGCGAGCGGAAGGGCGAGTTCGTCGACCTCTTCGCCGACCTCCAGACCAAGGGCTACAGCCGCGCCCGGGTCGACGGCGTGACCGTACAGCTGAGCGAACCGCCGACGCTGAAGAAGCAGGAGAAGCACACGATCGAGGTGGTCGTCGACCGCCTCACCGTGAAGGACAGCGCCAAGCGCCGGCTCACGGACTCCGTCGAGACCGCGCTCGGACTCTCCGGCGGCATGGTCGTGCTCGACTTCGTCGACCTCCCCGAGGACGACCCCGAGCGCGAGCGGATGTACTCGGAGCACCTCTACTGCCCGTACGACGACCTGTCCTTCGAGGAGCTGGAGCCGCGCTCCTTCTCCTTCAACTCGCCCTTCGGCGCCTGCCCCGACTGCACCGGCATCGGCACCCGGATGGAGGTCGACCCCGAGCTGGTCGTCCCCGACGAGGACAAGTCCCTCGACGAGGGCGCCATCCACCCCTGGTCGCACGGCCACACCAAGGAGTACTTCGGCCGGCTCATCGGCGGACTCTCCCAGGCCCTCGGCTTCCGCACGGACATCCCGTACGCGGGACTGCCGCAGCGCGCCAAGAAGGCCCTGATGCACGGCCACAAGACCCAGGTCGAGGTCCGCTACCGCAACCGGTACGGGCGCGAGCGGGCCTACACCACCCCCGCCTTCGAAGGCGCCGTCTCCTTCGTCAAGCGGCGCCACACCGAGGCCGAGAGCGACTCCAGCCGCGAGCGCTTCGAGGGCTACATGCGCGAGGTGCCCTGCCCCACCTGCCAGGGCAGCCGCCTCAAGCCGATCGTCCTCGCGGTCACGGTCATGGACCGGTCCATCGCCGAGGTCTCCGCGATGTCCATCAGCGACTGCGCCGAGTTCCTCGCCCGGCTGACGCTCAACGCCCGCGACAAGAAGATCGCCGAGCGGGTCCTCAAGGAGGTCAACGAGCGGCTGCGCTTCCTCGTCGACGTCGGCCTCGACTACCTCTCGCTCAACCGGGCCGCGGGCACCCTCTCCGGCGGCGAGGCCCAGCGCATCCGGCTCGCCACCCAGATCGGCTCCGGCCTGGTCGGCGTGCTCTACGTGCTCGACGAGCCGTCCATCGGCCTCCACCAGCGCGACAACCACCGGCTCATCGAGACCCTGGTCCGGCTCCGCGACATGGGCAACACGCTCATCGTCGTCGAGCACGACGAGGACACCATCAAGGTCGCGGACTGGGTCGTCGACATCGGCCCGGGCGCCGGCGAGCACGGCGGCAAGGTCGTCCACTCCGGCTCCCTGAAGGAGCTCCTCGCCAACGAGGAGTCGATGACCGGGCAGTACCTGTCCGGCCGCCGGGCGATCGCCACCCCGGACATCCGCCGCCCCGCGGACCCCGGGCGCCGGCTCACCGTGCACGGGGCCCGCGAGAACAACCTGCGGGACATCGACGTCTCCTTCCCGCTCGGCGTCCTCACCGCCGTCACCGGAGTCTCCGGCTCCGGCAAGTCGACCCTGGTCAACGACATCCTCTACACCCACCTGGCGCGCGAGCTCAACGGCGCCAAGTCGGTGCCGGGCCGCCACACGCGCGTGGACGGCGACGACCTCGTCGACAAGGTCGTGCACGTCGACCAGTCCCCGATCGGCCGCACCCCGCGGTCGAACCCGGCGACGTACACCGGCGTCTTCGACCACGTCCGCAAGCTCTTCGCGGAGACGATGGAGGCCAAGGTCCGGGGCTATCTGCCCGGCCGCTTCTCCTTCAACGTCAAGGGCGGCCGCTGCGAGAACTGCTCCGGCGACGGCACCATCAAGATCGAGATGAACTTCCTCCCGGACGTCTACGTCCCGTGCGAGGTCTGCCACGGCGACCGGTACAACCGGGAGACCCTGGAGGTCCACTACAAGGGCAAGTCCATCGCCGAGGTCCTGGACATGCCGATCGAGGAGGCCCTCGACTTCTTCGAGGCCGTCCCGACCATCGCCCGGCACCTGCGCACGCTCAACGAGGTCGGCCTCGGATACGTCCGGCTCGGCCAGTCCGCGCCGACCCTCTCCGGCGGCGAGGCGCAGCGCGTCAAGCTCGCCTCCGAGCTGCAGAAGCGCTCGACGGGCCGCACGGTCTACGTCCTGGACGAGCCGACCACCGGTCTGCACTTCGAGGACATCTCGAAGCTGATCAAGGTCCTCTCCAACCTGGTCGACAAGGGCAACTCGGTGATCGTCATCGAGCACAACCTCGACGTCATCAAGACCGCGGACTGGGTCATCGACATGGGCCCCGAAGGCGGCAGCGGCGGCGGCCTGGTGATCGCCGAGGGCACGCCGGAGGAGGTCGCCTCCGTCCCGGCGAGCCACACCGGCAAGTTCCTCCGCGAGATCCTCGGCGCCGACCGGATCAGCGACGCCGGCGTGACCGTCCCCGCGGCGCGCGGCGCGAAGAAGACGGCGGCGAAGAAGGCCCCCGCCAAGAAGACCGCCGCCCCGGTCCAGAAGACGGCCACCAAGGCGACGGCCACCAAGGCCACCGCCAAGAAGGCGACCACCCGGGCCCGCAAGGCGTGACGTCACGGCGGGGCCCCCACCCGGGGGCCCCGCCCGCCGTCTGTGCCATCCGTCCGCCGCCGCTGCCGTCTGTCGGCCGGGTCAGGGGCGGGCGCAGGGCCACCGGAGGGCGCCGGTATCGTCGGTCGGGTCACCCCTTGGGGTGTGTTGTCCCCGATCTCACCGTGGAGCGCTCATGTCCGGCCAGTCCAGCCGCCGCACCGTACTGAAGGGCGCGGCCCTCGCCGGTGCCGCCGGGCTGGGAGTCGCCGCCTGCTCCACCGAGTCGAAGCTCGGCCACGCCGAGGTCCCGACCCCGACCGCACCGGTCCGGCTCGGCGCCCCGGACGAGGTGCCGGTCGGCGGATCCAAGCTCTACCGCGAGCAGCGGCTCGTGGTGAGCTGCCCGGCCAAGGGCCAGTACAAGGCGTTCAGCGCCCAGTGCACCCACGCCGGCTGCGTCCTCGACAAGGTCGAGGAGAACGAGGGCAACTGCCCCTGCCACGGCAGCCGCTTCGACGTCACGACCGGCAAGGCGCTCCGCGGCCCGGCCACCGTCCCGCTGCCCGAGGTCCCGATCCGCGTCGAGGACGGCGCCCTGGTCGCCGGCCCCGAGGCGCCCCAGGCCTGAGCCGGGCACTCACGCCCAGTCCCAGTCGATCCCCAGGATCCCCGGGCGCACGCCCTGCTCCACGAGGTGCACCGTGCGGTGCCGGCCGCTCAGGGTCAGCTCCGCACGGCCCCCGCGCGGCGCGCCCGCGGAGGCCTGCGCGAACCTCCGGCAGCGCGCCGGCAGCGCGGCCTCGTCGAAGCGGACCTGCAGCACGTACTGCCCGCCCGCGAAGCTGAACCCGCGCACGTACTCCCCGCTCGGACCCGCCGTACCGTCCTCGAATCCGTACGAGAAGAGGTACGTGTCCCCGGCGCGCAGCCGAGCGTCGAAGAGCAGCTCCGCGACCAGGACGCCCGTCCCGGCATGCCACCGCACCCGCCCGGTGCGGCAGTTCTCCACCGCCCGCACGGCCACCCGGGACGGGTCGCAGCCCGGATCCCCGTGATGGATGGCGAGGTAGCGGTCGACGCCGTTCCGGTGCGCCCGCACCACGTGCTCCGACTCCCGCCCGAGCAGCTCCCGTCCCGCCCCGATCCGTACCCGCTCGTGGTGCCCCACCGTGTGCAGCCCGCCGTCCGTCGGCACGTCGAGACCCGCCAGCAGCTCCTCGACCGCGCCCGACGCCTCCACCAGCGAGCGGTACGAGCGGGCCGCCGGGCGCTCCCCCTCGGACCGGGCCGCCGCGTCCTCCGTCAGGAGCCGCAGGAGCGAGTTCCCCGGCAGCTGGAGCACCTCCTCCAAGGCGCGCACCGCCTTCAGGGACTCCGGCCGCTGCGGGCGGCGGGCCCCCTGCTGCCAGTAGCTCAGACTCGTCACCCCGACCCGGACGCCCCGGTGCGCGAGATGGTGCTGGACCCGCTGGAGCGGCAGTCCGCGCACCGCGAAGGCCGTGCGCAGCGCCAGATGGAAGGGGCCGGTGTGCAGCAGCTGCACCAGATCGGCCTCGGTGTGGCTCACGAGGACTCCTCAGTGAACGTTCACGACGGGGATGGGGACCGTCGCGCCGCGTGGGGTGGGCGGGCAGGTGGGCCGAGGGCGTCCGTTCACACCCGGGTCACACCGTTCACAGTCCGATGTCACCCCGCATTGAAGCGTGTTGACCCGCTCCGGACAACGGAAGATGCTCCTGACCAGCGTCCGGACGCGCTCCTCCACTCCCCACATCCCCACACCCCCCGCCATGGGAGGAACGCGATGCGCAGCAGAAGACTGTCCCTCGCGGCTCTCGCCGCAGCCGCCCTCTTCCTCGTCCCCACCACCACCTCCGCCTCCGCCGCCCCCGCCGGCGAGGACGTCTCCGCCCTCGCCTCCAAGAGGCTGAACATCACCATGCAGGCCCAGCAGAAGACCAACTGGTGCTGGGCCGCCGGCGGCAACACCATCGCCACCTGGTTCGGCCGCAACTACAGCCAGAACCAGTTCTGCAACGCCGCCTTCAACCGCCAGCAGGGCTACGACTGCCCCAACTCGCAGGCCACGCTCGGCAACGTCCAGACCGGACTGAGCTGGGCCGGCATCAACCCCGGCTCGTACGTCGACGGCTGGCTCCGCTACTCCACCGTCCAGACCGAGATCAACGCGAACCGGCCCGTCGAGACCCGGATCCAGTGGTCCAGCGGCGGCGGCCACATGCACGTGGTGTACGGCTACGACGACTCCGGCAGCTGGGTCTACTGGGGCGACCCCTGGCCCTCCAGCGACCGGTACAACTGGGCCTCGCACTCCTGGTACGTGAACAACGACTCGTTCTCCTGGACCCACTCGCTCTACCGGATCGGGGCGTGACGACGATGACCGCACGAGCCACGGCCACCGGCCTCCTCACCGCCGCCGCCCTCACCACCCTCCTCGCCCTCGGAGCCGCACCGGCGGGCGCCGCCGCCGGCCCGCCGCCCGCCCCCACCGCGGAACAGGCCGCCTCCGCGCCCGGCACCCTGGACACCCTGGCCCGGTTCTTCGCCCGCGACGGCGCCCTCGCCCGCTCCGCCGCCGCCCCGCGCGTCGACGGCACCTCCGTCCCGGTGAGCCTCCTCTCCCCGGACTTCGTCGCCGGAAAGCCCGGCGCGCCCGTCGCACGCGTCGAGTACCGCGCCAGCCGCGCCGTGGCCGCCGACGGCCGGAAGGCCTCCCTCTGGACGGTCGAGCAGCCGGGCGGCTGGCAGGTGGTCAACATCGCCACCGGCGACGACGAGATCCGCTACGCCGAACAGGGCGCCCGCCTCCTGCCCGGCGGCCTCGTCTTCCGCGAGCCCCAGATCGACGCCTGGTACGTCCAGAAGGGCGCCAAGGTCCTCCCGCTCGACGAGGACGCGGTACGGGCCGTCGGCCGCGGCGGCACCACCCTCGCCGCCTACCGCGACCGGGTCGCCCGCGCCTACGCCGACAAGCTCCCCGGCTCCGCCTACGCCCGCAAGGGCGCCGCCGGGGGTTACGCCCCCGCGCCCTCCGCCCCGACCACCCCCGCCGGTGCCGCCGGTGCCGCCGCGGCGGGTGCAGGCGCGATCGTGGCCGCCGCCCTGGCCGCCGCCGTCGCCCTCCGCCGCCGCCCCTCCACAACCTGACCTCCCCCCACCACCCGCCCGCCACGGCACCGCCCCCACCGGCCCCCCGTGGCGGGCCTACCCTTTCCCCGCCCCGTCGCGGGCATCCGTCCGCTGGAACGGCGCCCACCCTCGCCGCTCCCCGCCCCCGCCCGTTGCGGGCATTCGTTTCGCTGGGGCGGGCCGCCCCGCTGCTCCAGCCGCCCCTCGTTGTGGGCAATCGTTCCTCCCCCAGACTTCGTCCGGGGGGACCCCCAGGGCGGAACGGGTGGGCACAACGGACGACGCCCCGCCCGTTGTGGGCAATCGTCCGCCA
>NZ_JBHJQI010000024.1:0-80256 GCF_042262805.1 Streptomyces sp. NPDC056361 | reverse complement strand
CGGCCGGGTCGCGTGATGCGCCCGGCCGGCCTACGGCACCCGCACGGCCGTACGTCGCCGAGCCTGCCGCGTCCGTATATCGGAGGGGATTCCGTCGAGTTGCCCGCAGGTTAAAGGGACTTGGGCTGCTCGCCGCCGTCCTCCGGCGGGACCACCTGCTTCTCCTCCGCGAAGTGGCAGGCCGAGTCGTGCTTGGCCGGGCTGTCGGTGAGGCGGAAGACGGCCGGGACGGCGAGCGCGGGGACTTCCAGGGTGCAGCGCTCCTGGGCCTTCCAGCAGCGGGTGCGGAAGCGGCAGCCGGAGGGGATGTTGGCCGGCGAGGGGACGTCGCCGGTGAGGATGATGCGCTCGCGGTGGGCGCGGGCCTCGGGGTCGGGGACCGGGACGGCGGAGAGCAGCGCCTGGGTGTAGGGGTGGGTGGGGTGGTCGTAGATCTGCGCGTCGCTGCCGATCTCGACGATCCGGCCGAGGTACATGACGCCGACCCGGTCGGAGATGTGCCGCACGATCGACAGGTCGTGGGCGATGAAGACGTACGACAGGGAGAACTCGGACTGGAGGTTCCCCATCAGGTTGACGACCTGCGCCTGGACGGAGACGTCGAGGGCGGACACCGGTTCGTCGGCGACGATGATCTCGGGCTGGAGGGCGAGGCCGCGGGCGATGCCGATGCGCTGGCGCTGGCCGCCGGAGAACTGGTGCGGGTACCGGTTGATGTACTCGGGGTTGAGGCCGACGACGTCCAGGAGGTCCTGCACCTTGCGGCGCCGGTCGCCCTTGGGGGCGACCTCGGGGTGGATCTCGTACGGCTCGCCGATGATGTCGCCGACCGTCATGCGGGGGTTGAGCGAGGTGTACGGGTCCTGGAAGACCATCTGGATGTTGCGGCGGACGGCCTTCAGGGCCTTCGGCGACAGGGTGGTGATGTCCTCGCCCTTGTACCGGATCGAGCCGGACGTCGGCCGCTCCAGGTTGACGAGCATCTTCGCGACCGTCGACTTGCCGCAGCCGGACTCGCCGACGATGCCGAGGGTCTCGCCGGCGGCGAGGTCGAAGTCGACGCCGTCGACCGCCTTGACCGCGCCGACCTGCTTCTTGAAGAGGATGCCCTGGGTGAGCGGGTAGTGCTTGTGGAGGTCCCGGACTTCGAGAATCGCCTCGGCCGTGTCAGCCATGGAGGCACTCCTTCCAGAAGTGGCAGGCGCTGGCGCGCGGCACGGGGGACTCGGTGACGTCGTACAGCGGGGGTACGTCGGTGCGGCAGACGTCCTGGGCCAGGGGGCAGCGCGGGTTGAAGGCGCAGCCGGGCGGGATGTTCAGCAGGTTGGGCGGCAGGCCCTTGATCGCGTACAGCTCCTGGCCCTTCTGGTCCAGGCGCGGGATCGATTCGAGGAGGCCCTTGGTGTACGGGTGGGCGGGGGCCTTGTAGATCTCGTGGACGGGGGCGCGTTCGACGATCCGGCCCGCGTACATGACGGCGATCTTGTCGGCGACGTCGGCGACGACGCCGAGGTCGTGGGTGATGAGGATGAGGCCCATGTTGAGTTCGCTCTGAAGCTCGGCGAGCAGGTCCATGACCTGGGCCTGGACGGTGACGTCGAGGGCGGTGGTGGGCTCGTCGGCGATGATCAGCTCGGGTTCGAGGGCGAGCGCCATCGCGATCATGATGCGCTGGCGCATGCCGCCGGAGAACTGGTGGGGGTACTGGCCGACGCGTTCCTTGGCGGCGGGGATGCGGACCCGGTCCATCAGCTCGACGGCCTTGGCCCTGGAGTCCTTGCGCGACATGCCCTTGTGGACCTGGAACATCTCGCCGAGCTGGTCGCCGACGCTGATGACGGGGTTGAGCGAGGAGAGCGCGTCCTGGAAGACCATCGCCATCTTGGCGCCGCGGATCTTGCGCCGCTCCTCCTCCTTGAGCTTCAGGAGGTCCTGGCCCTGGAAGAGGATCTCGCCCTGCGTGATCTTTCCCGGGGGGACGTCGAGGATGCCCATGACGGCCTGGGCGGTGACGGACTTGCCGGAGCCGGACTCGCCGAGGACGGCGAGGGTCTCCCCCGCGTCGACGGAGTAGTCGACGCCGTTGACCGCCTTGGCGACCCCGTCCCGCGTGTGGAACTCCACGTGCAGGTCGCGCACTTCGAGCAGCATGGGTCCCTACCTCAGCTTGGGGTCGAGGGCGTCGCGGACGGCGTCGCCGAGCATGATGAACGAGAGCACGGTGATGGCGAGCGCGCCGGCGGGCCACAGCAGCATGTGCGGGGCGTTGCGGACGTACTGCGAGGCCGAGGAGATGTCGATGCCCCAGGAGACGGTCGGCGGCTTGAGGCCCACGCCGAGGAAGGACAGGGTCGCCTCGAGGGAGATGTACGTGCCGAGGGCGATGGTCGCGACGACGATGACGGGCGCGAGGGCGTTCGGGGTGATGTGGCGCAGCAGCATCCTGGAGTTGGAGGCGCCGAGTGCCCGTGCCGCCTGGACGTAGTCGTTCTGCTTGGCGGTGATGACCGAGCCCCGGGCGATCCGGGAGAGCTGGGGCCAGCCGAGCAGCACCATGAAGCCGATGACGGGCCAGACGGTGGTGCTGGTGACGACGGAGAGCAGGACCAGACCGCCGAGGATGACGGGGATCGCGAAGAAGACGTCGGTGATCCGGGAGAGGACGCCGTCCCAGCCGCCGCCGTAGAAGCCGGCCAGACCGCCGAAGAGGGATCCGATGATCGTCACGCCGAGCGTGGCGAACACGCCGACCTGGACGGAGGCCCTGGCGCCGTACACCGTGCGCGTGTAGACGTCACAGCCCTGACCGTTGAAGCCGAACGGGTGGCCGGGCTGGGAGCCCTCCTGCGCCTTGGACAGGTCGCACTGGAGCGGGTCTCCGCTGGCGATCAGCTGGGGCCAGATCGCGATGATCACCAGGAAGAGGATGATCAGGCTGGAGATGATGAAGACGGGGTTGCGGCGCAGGTCGTGCCAGGCGTCGGACCACAGCGAGCGGGGTTTGCCGGTGGGGCCGGTGCCGAGCGGTCCGCCCGGGGTCTTCTCCAGCGACTCGCCCTCTTCCATGGCGAGGTCCGTGGGACCGCCCGCCCCGGTGTGGTCGATGGCGCGCCCGTCGTCGAAGGGCTCAAGCGGCTCAGGCATAGCGGATCCTCGGGTCAAGGATGGCGTACAAGAGGTCGACGAGGAGGTTGGCCAGCAGGAACACCAGGACGAGGACGGTCACGAAGCCGACGACGGTCTGGGTGTTCTGGCGCACGATGCCCTGGTACAGCTGATAGCCGACACCGTGGATGTTGAAGATCCGCTCGGTGGCGATGGCGCCGCCCATCAGCGCGCCGATGTCGGCGCCGATGAAGGTGACCACCGGGATGAGCGAGTTGCGCAGCAGGTGGCGGGTGATGACGCGGCGACGCGGCAGGCCCTTGGCGACGGCGGTGCGGACGTAGTCGGCACGCTTGTTCTCCGCGATCGAGGTCCGGGTGAGCCGGGTGACGTACGCGAGGGAGACCGAGGCGAGGACGAAGCCGGGGACGATCAGCTCGTTGAACGGGGCCTCGGGCGAGACGGCGGGCTTGATCCACCCCCATTCCACACCCAGCAGCAGCTGGAGCAGCAGACCCGTGACGAACGTCGGGATCGACAGGACGACCAGCGTCAGCACCAGCACGGTGCTGTCGATCGGCCGCCCGCGCTTCAGTCCCGTCAGGACACCGAGGCTGATGCCGATGACGATCTCGAAGAGGATCGCGACGATGGTGAGCCGGATGGTCACCGGGAAGGAGCTCGCCATCAGCTCGGTGACCGGCTGGCCGTTGAAGGCGGTGCCGAAGTCTCCGGTGAACAGGTTGCCCATGTAGATCAGGTATTGCTGCCACACGGGCTTGTCGAGGCCGAACTCCTTCTCCAGTTGGGCGGCGGTCGCCGGGTCGCAGGCGCGGTCGCCGCAGAGACCGGCGATGGGGTCGCCCATCACGTTCACCATCAGGAAGATCAGCAGGGTGGCGCCGATGAAGACCGGGATCATCTGCAGCAGACGCCGGATCACATAACGTCCCATGAGGGGCTCCGGGGGGGTGTGGGGAAGGCGTACGGCCCGGCTCGCGCGTGGTCGCCAGGCCGGGCCGTACGCCGACGAGCTGCGTCAGTTGACCTTGATCTGGTCGTAGACGGGGACGCTGAAGGGGTTCAGGGTCACGTTGGAGACGCGCTCGGAGTAGCCCGCGCTGCCGTTCTGGTACCAGAGCGGGATGGCGCCCATGTCGTCGCGGAGGACGCCCTCGGCCTGCTGGAAGATCCCGACGGCCTTGGCGATGTCGGACTCGGCGTTGGCCTGGTTGACGAGCTTGTCGAACTCCGGGTTGCTGTACTTTCCGTCGTTCGACGAGGCGTTGGTGTAGTAGAGCGGCTGCAGGAAGTTCTGGATGAGCGGGTAGTCCATCTGCCAGCCGGCGCGGAAGGGGCCCTTCATCTTCTGCGTGCTGACCTGGCTGCGGAAGTCCGCGAAGGTGCCGACCGGGTTGCCGACGCAGGCCTTGTTGTTGCCGAGGGCGTTGTTGATGGAGTTGCAGACGGCGTCCACCCACTCCTTGTGGGAGCCGGTGTCGGCGTTGTACGAGATCGTCATCGTGCCGCCGGGGATGCCGCCGCCCTCGGCGACGAGCTTCTTGGCCTCGGCCGCGTCGTACTTGCAGAAGTCGCCGCAGACGTCCTTGAAGCCGCCGTCCTCGCCGAGGACCGGGGAGGTCCAGTCGACGGCGGGGGTGCGGGTCTTCTGGAAGATCGTCTCGGTGATCTGGTTGCGGTCGATCGCCATGGAGAGGCCCTGGCGGAGCTTCTCCTGCCCGGGCTTGTTCCAGGCCGGGTCGTAGAACGGGAAGGACAGGGTCTGGATGATGCCGGCGGGCACGTTGATGTACCGGTCGCCGAGGTCGGCCTGGACGTTCTTGAGCTGGGAGGCGGGGATGTCGTCGACGAGGTCGAGGTTGCCGGCCGTCAGGTCGGTGTAGGCGGTGTTGTTGTCGGTGTAGACCTTGAGGGTGATGCCGCCGTTCTGTGCCTTGTCGGCGCCGGGGTAGCCGTCCCAGCGCTTGAGGGCCATCTGGGAGCCCTTGGAGTACGAGTCGACGGTGTACGGGCCGTTGCCGATGGGCTTCGACAGCCAGGCCTGGCGGTCGTCGAAGAAGGCCTGGGGCAGCGGCGAGAAGGCCGCGTATCCGAGGGTGATGGGCCAGGTGGAGAACTTCTGGGTGAGCTTGACCGTGAAGGTCTGGGGGCCCGTCACCTTGAGGCCGGACATGGACGTGGCCGACGGCTCGCCCTTCTCGGGGTGGACCTGGTCGTAGCCCTCGATCTGGCCGAAGAAGTAGGCGTTCTTCTGGTTGTTCTTCAGATCGGCGGCGTAGTTCCAGGCGTCGACGAAGGACTTGGCGGTGACCTTCTCGCCGTTGGAGAAGGTCCAGCCGTCCTTGACCGTGATGGTGAAGTTGGTCGAGTCGGTGGTCTCGATGCTCTGGGCGAGCATGTCCTTGGCCTCGCCGGTCTTGGGGTCGTACTGCTTGAGACCCCGGAAGATCATGGAGAGGACCTTGCCGCCCTGGACCTCGTTCGTGTTGGCCGGCTCGAGCGGGTTCTGCGGGTCGCCCCACGAGGAACTCACGATGCCGTCGGCACCTCCGCCGCCGCCGCTGTCGTCTCCGCCGCCGCAGGCAGTCGCCGCGAGGGCGACGGCGGTGGCCAGTGCGGCCCACTTGGCGTGCGTGGCTCCGCGCATGGAGTGCCTCCCGTATGTCCTGAGTCTCACTTAGGCCCCAATATCACCCGATATTGACGGAGGTGCACTTTTACGGCGCCCGGACGGACGTCCCTGGGACGGCTGGGACGTCCCACCGCCCCCTCGGGCCCCCTTCGCGGTCCTAGAGTTCCCGCCATGCCCCAGAGACTCGCCGCCCGCGCCGGCCTCGTCGCCGCCGCGACCGCCCTCGCCGCACTCGCCCTGCCCGCGTCCGCCCAGGCCCAGCCGGGAGCCTCGTACGTCGGCTACGGCCAGGCCAACAACGCGACCGCCGTGAAGTGCGTGCAGAACGGCCTCAACAACATCATCTCGGACCACTACGCGACGCAGCACGACCTGATCAGCGTCGACAGCGTCTTCGGCCCGGAGACCGACGAGGCCATCCGGTACGTGCAGTACCGGATGCTGGGCGCCTCCGAGGCCGACGGCGTCGTCGGGCCGAAGACGGGCGACCTGATCATGCGGTACGAGTTCGGCTGGTACACCGCCTGCTTCCCGTACGTCCCCACCAGCCGCTGACACGACGAAGGGCGCCCCCGGTCCGTGTGGACCGGGGGCGCCCCTTCGTCATGCGCGTGATGCGTCAGTGCGCGGCGACGACGTTCTTCTCCTCGGCGAAGTGGCACGCGGAGAAGTGCGCGGCCGGGGTGTCGAGACCCTTGAAGTTCGCCGGGACGGCGAGGACCGGGGCCTCCTGCGAGCACCGCTCCTGCGCCTTCCAGCAGCGGGTGCGGAAGCTGCAGCCCGACGGCGGGTTGGCCGGCGAGGGGACGTCACCGGTGAGGATGATCCGCTCGCGGTGGGCACGGGCCTCCGGGTCCGGCACCGGCACCGCGGAGAGCAGCGCCTGCGTGTACGGGTGCGTCGGGTGCTCGTAGATCTGCTCGTCCGTACCGATCTCGGCCATCTTGCCGAGGTACATGACGCCGACGCGGTCCGAGATGTGCCGGACGATCGACAGGTCGTGCGCGATGAAGAGGTAGGAGAGGTTGAACTCGTCCTGGAGCTTCCCCATCAGGTTGATGACCTGCGCCTGGACGGAGACGTCCAGGGCCGAGACCGGCTCGTCGCAGATGATGATCTCCGGGTTGAGCGCGAGGCCGCGGGCGATGCCGATGCGCTGGCGCTGACCGCCGGAGAACTGGTGCGGGTACCGGTTGATGTACTCCGGGTTCAGACCGACGACGTCGAGCAGCTCCTGCACCTTGCGGCGCCGGTCGCCCTTCGGGGCCACCTCGGGGTGGATGTCGAAGGGCTCGCCGATGATGTCGCCGACCGTCATGCGCGGGTTCAGCGAGGTGTACGGGTCCTGGAACACCATCTGGATGTTGCGGCGGACGGCCTTCAGCGCGCGCCCGGACAGCTTGGTGATGTCCTGGCCCTTGTAGAAGACCTCTCCGGCGGTGGCCCGCTCCAGGTTCATCAGGAGCTTGGCGACCGTGGACTTGCCACAGCCGGACTCGCCCACGATGCCGAGGGTCTCGCCCTGGAAGAGGTCGAAGGAGACCCCGTCCACGGCCTTGACCGCGCCGACCTGCTTCTTGAAGAGGATGCCCTGCGTCAGCGGGAAGTGCTTCTGCAGGTTGCGCACCTGGAGGATCGGCTCGCCGCGGCCCACAGGGGCGTCGAGAGCGGCGGCCACGGCCTCGTCGTTCTTGCTGAGGTCAGCCATGGATCGTCTCCTTCCAGAAGTGGCAGGCGCTCTTGCGGCCCGGGAGGTCCGCGCCGTTCTGCTCGGTGACCGGCACCAGGGCCGGGATCTCCGTGCGGCAGATGTCGTCGGCCTTGGGGCAGCGCGGGTTGAAGGCGCAGCCGGAGGGCACCTTGAGCAGGTTGGGCGGCAGGCCCTTGATCGCGTAGAGCTCCTGGCCCTTCTGGTCCAGGCGCGGGATCGAGTCGAGCAGACCGCGGGTGTACGGGTGCGCCGGGCGCTTGTACAGCTCGTGCACCGGCGCCTGCTCGACGATCCGGCCGGCGTACATCACGGCGATCTTGTCCGCGACGTCGGCGACGACGCCGAGGTCGTGGGTGATCAGGATCAGGCCCATGTTGTATTCCTGCTGGAGCTCCGCGAGGAGGTCCATGACCTGGGCCTGGACGGTCACGTCGAGAGCCGTGGTGGGCTCGTCGGCGATGATCAGGTCCGGCTCCAGGGCGAGCGCCATGGCGATCATGATGCGCTGGCGCATACCGCCGGAGAACTGGTGCGGGTAGTCCGAGACGCGCGCCTTGGCGGCGGGGATCTTGACCTTGTCCATCAGCTCGATGGCCTTGGTCTTGGCGTCCTTCTTGGACATCCCGTGGTGCACGCGGAACATCTCGCCGAGCTGGTAGCCGACGGTGAGGACCGGGTTGAGCGAGGACAGCGCGTCCTGGAAGATCATCGCGATCTTCCGGCCGCGGATCTTCCGGCGCTCCTCCTCGGACATCTTCAGCATGTCCTCGCCGCGGAACAGGATCTCGCCGTGCGGGATCTTGCCGGGCGGCATGTCGAGGATGCCCATGATGGCCTGCGCGGTGACGGACTTGCCGGAACCGGACTCGCCGAGGACGGCGAGGGTCTCGCCGGCGTTCACCGAGTAGTTGACGCCGTTGACTGCCTTGGCCACACCGTCACGGGTGTGGAACTCGACGTGCAGGTCGCGGACTTCGAGCAGCGGGCCGTTGGAGTCGGCTCCGCCGCGCGGCGCGGGGACGGCCGCGGTCTTGTCGATGATGCTCATCTTTTACGCCCTCCTCAGCGCAGCTTGGGGTCGAGGGCGTTGCGGACGGCTTCGCCGAGCATGATGAACGCCAGAACGGTGATGCTCAGCATGATCGAGGGCCAGAGCAGGACGTGCGGGGCCACTCGGATCTGGGCGACACCGGCGGAGATGTCGACGCCCCACGAGACGGTCGGGGCGGCGAGGCCGAGACCCAGGTAGGACAGGGTCGCCTCGGCCGAGATGTAGCCGCCGAGCGCGATGGTCGCGACGACGATGACCGGGGCCATGGCGTTCGGCAGGATGTGCCGGAAGAGGATCCGGGTCGTGCCGGCGCCGAGGGCCTTCGCCGCGTGGACGTAGTCGGCCTGCTTGATCGTGATCACGGCACCGCGCATGACGCGGGTGATCTGGGTCCAGCCGAGGAACGCGAGGGCGAAGACGACGACCCAGACGGTCCGCTCGACGAACGCCTGCAGGACGACCATGGCGCCGAGCAGGAACGGGATGCCGAAGAAGACGTCGGTGATCCGGGAGAGGACGGCGTCGATGATGCCGCCGAAGTAGCCCGAGATCATGCCCATGATGCCGCCGATGACGGTGACGATCACGGTGACGGCGATGCCGACGGTGACCGAGGCGCTCGTGCCGTGGATCAGGCGGGCGTAGACGGAACGTCCCTGCTGGTCGTAGCCGAGCCACTCGGCCGAGCCGATCTTGCCCAGCTCGGGCTTGCTCAGGAAGTGGTGGACCAGGTCACCGGCGGTCGGGGACGCGCTGGTGAAGAGGGTCGGCCACGCCGAGATCAGCAGCAGCAGCGCGATCAGCACCGACGAGACGATGAAGTACGGGTTGCGGCGGAGGTCGGCCCAGGCGTCGCCCCAGAGGCTGCGGGCCTTCTCCGGCTTGCCCGCCGCCGCGGACGCGTCCACCGAGGGGGTGGCGACGGCGTCCTCGACTGCGGTGGCGGTCTTGGTCACGTCAGGCATACCGGATCCTCGGGTCCAGGACCGCGTACAGCAGGTCGATGAGCAGGCTGGTGACGAGGTAGACGATCACCAGGATGGTGACCAGGCCGACCAGGGTGGCGCCTTCACGACGGGAGATCGACTCGGCGATGACACCGCCGACACCCTTGATGTTGAAGATCGACTCGGTGACGATCGCGCCGCCCATGAGGGCGCCGATGTCGGTACCGAGGAAGGTGATGACGGGGATCATCGAGTTGCGCATCAGGTGGACGCCGATGACGCGGCGGCGCGGCAGGCCCTTGGCGACGGCCGTGCGCATGTAGTCGGCGCGCAGGTTCTCCGCCATCGAGGTACGGGTCAGTCGTGCCACGTACGCGAGGGAGAGGAAGCCGAGCACGATGGCCGGCGCGATCAGCTCGCCCCACTCGGGGACGGTGCCGACGTTCGGCTTGATCCAGCCCAGGTTGAAGGCGAAGACCATCTTGATGATGAAGCCGAGGACGAAGACCGGGACCGAGATGATCAGCAGGGTGAAGATCAGGATCAGGTTGTCCGCGAGGCGACCGGCACGCAGGCCGCCGATGACACCCAGGCCGATGCCGAAGATCAGCTCGATGGCGAACGCCAGGGTGGCCAGCTGGAGGGTGATGGGGAACGCGTCGCCCAGCACATCGGTGACCGGCAGTCCGTTGCGGATCTGGGTACCGAAGTCCAGGTGCAGGACCATGTCCCGCATGTAGAAGATGTACTGCTGCCATGTCGGCTTGTCGAGACCCAGCTCGTGGCGCTTGGCGGCGAGCGTCGCCGGGTCGGCGCCCTTGTCGCCGAACATCGCCAGCACGGGGTCACCGGGCAGGCTGTGCACCATGAGGAAGATCAGCAGGGTCGTCCCGAGGAATACCGGGATCATCTGGAGCAGTCGTCGTGCGACATAACGCCCCATCATGCCTCCGTTGAGATGTGACAGCGGCAACCAACGGGCCCTCCCCCGACACGGCATGCCCTGAATCGGGCATGGGATGTCGTGGAAGGGCCCCCCGGCCGCTGCGTAAGGCACCGTCACGGGGCTGACGATCCATCAGCCCCGTGACGGCGTGCGGACTACGCTTGGGTGGTTACTTCTTGACGATGACGGTGTCCAGGATCGGGTCGCCGTCCTGGCCGTACGTCACGCCGGAGACCTTCTCCGAGAAGCCCGCGTTGACCTTGTAGTACCAGAGCGGGATGGAGGGCATGTACTTCACGAGCTCCTTCTCCACCTCCTGGTACTGCTTCACCGACTGGTCGAGGGTGGCGGCCGAGTCGGCGGCGAGGATCTTGGTGTCCAGCTCCTTGACGGAGAAGCCACCCTGGTTGCCCGCCGCGGTGCTCAGGAACAGGTCCTTGATGAAGTTCGCGTTCACCGGGTAGTCGAGCGACCAGGCGGAGCGGTACAGGGACTTGACCTGCTTCGTCTTCCGGGCCGTGAGGTCGGCCTGGAAGTCGGTCTTGCTGTCGCCGACGCACGCGACGCTGGTGGCCTGGGTGATGCTGTTGCAGACAGCGTCGACCCATTCCTTGTGACCGCCATCCGCGTTGAACTGGATGAAGATCTTGTTGCCCGGGACGCCGCCGCCGGCCTTGATGAGCTCCTTGGCCTTGGTCGGGTCGAACTTGGTGACGTCGCCCGCGGCGTTCTCCTGGTAGCCCAGGATGCCCTTCGGGACCCAGCCCGTCGCCGGCTCACGGGTGCCCTGGAGCACCGTCTTCGTGATGGTGGCGCGGTCGATCGCCATCGAGAGGCCCTGGATGACGCGGACGTCGACCGGCTTCGGCTTCTTCCACTGGTCCGCGTAGAACGCGACACCGATGGACTGGATGGCCGCGTGGTCGGCGTCGACGGCGCGGTCGCCCAGGTCCTGGTGGTAGACCGGGAGGTCCTTCGGACCGATCTGGCGGATGACGTCGAGGTTGCCCGACTTCAGGTCCTCGTACGCGGTCTCGAGGGTGGTGTAGTTCTTGAAGATCACACCACCGTTCTTCGCCTTGTTCGGGCCCTTGTAGCCGTCGAAGCGAACGATCTCGATCTGCTTCTTGTGGTCCCAGCTCTTGAACTTGTAGGGACCGTTGCCGACCGGCTTCTCGGCGGCGGCCTTCGGGTTCGCGTAGAAGGACGCGGCGAGCGGCGCGAACGGCGTGTACGCGAGCTTGTGACCGAAGTACGGGACGGCCGAGGTCAGCTCGATGGTGAACGACGTGTCGTCGATGACCTTCAGGCCGGCCAGGGTCTTGGCGGTCGCCTTGGCGCCCTCCGCGTCCGGGTGGACCTTGTCGTAACCGACGATGTCGGAGAACCACGAGGAGAGACCCATGGCGTTGTCGATGTGGGCGTTCCAGTTCCACGCGTCCACGTAGGACTTCGAGGTCACCGGGGTGCCGTCGTGGAAGGTCCAGCCCGGCTTGAGCTTGACGGTCCACTTCTTCGAGTCGGTCGTGGTGAGCGACTCGGCGTTGACCATCTCCAGCGAACCATCGGCCTTGTAGGCGACCAGGTTCGAGTAGATCGCCTTCATCACGCCGGCGCCGTTCGACTCCATCGTGTCGCCGGTGTACAGCAGCTTCTCCGGCTCACCAAGGTCGGTGGTGAAGATCCCGTTCGGGTCCACAGCGCCCTTGGCGTCCGAGCCGCCGTCACTCTTGCCCCCGCCACAGGCGGTAGCAGCCAGGGCGACGATGATCGCGCCCGTTACCCACTTGGCGCTCTTGGCACCGCGCATGGGTTCCTCCTCATGAGTCCACTATGTCGCTACATGGGGGGTACTTCGAGTCTCGCCGACACCCCTGACGGCGTTGCACTCATGTACCCCGAGTGTGCTCGTGAGTCGGCACTCCCCACAGTGCGTGACCCATTGACCCGAGCTCAATGGAGCCAACTATTAAGTACGTCCGGGCCGTAAACCACACTTAAGCGGTCTCGTTTTGACAACATCACCGGGGCTCGGGATACCGAAATCCGGACAAAGTGAGTTCAGACAGACACCCCCGAAACGGACTGTTAATACACGTTCCGGAGAGCGACGCCCGGTATCCGGACATCGGGTCGTCGTATTCGACTTGACGTCAGCGACCGTGCCCACGCCTCCCGGACGGGGTGTCGGACGTCACATCCGCCGGAAGCCCGGCACCCCGCGAGGGGTGCCGGGCTTCCGATCGCCGTCGATCGTGACAGGTTTCAGCAGTACTTGGTCTTCGCCAGCGCCGCGAGCGAGCCCGCCGGCGGCCTGACGGTGCAGCGGATGCCGCCCTCGCTGAGTTCGGTCCAGCTGACAGCCTTCCCGTAACGGCCCGTCGTCACCCATCGGGTTCCCCGGTCGCAGCGGTACTGGGTGTAGTACCCCTGCGCCTGACGCGTACCGGCGAAGAAGACGTACTTGCTGCCGGACGAGAGCGTCCACGTGATGGATTCGGCGGACGTCTTGGTCTTGGCGCCCGAGACCTGGAGGTCCAGACCCGTGTTCACCTCAAGGCTGCCGATCGCCACGTTCGCGCCCACCGTCGCGCCGGCGGTGACGGTGACCGCGGCCGTGATCTGCTTCACCCGCTCCGCGGAGTAGGTCTTGGTGGCCGTGCTGCCCGTGTAGTTCTCGATGGCCCGCTTGTGCGTGACCACCCACTCCTTCTTGACGTTCGACCACACCAGCTTGGTCCGACCCGGGCTGCACATCGGGTCGCCCGCCGCGCTGGCGCTCGCCCCCGGAAGCGCCACGACCATCGCCCCCGCCATGGACAGCGTGGCCACGAGCGCCTTCATCCTTCTGGTCAAAAGGATCAATCCCCCATGTTCGGTACGGGGGAGGGTGACAGCCGCCCCCGTACGACTGGGCCCCGGCGCAACCGCCGGGGCCCAGTCACATTAGCGAGTGCTACCACTCGCCGTGGCACCACTTGAGGGAGATCTGAGGTTCCTGATCCTCAACTGCCCTTGTTGCGGCCGGTATCAGCCGTTCTTGGCGCGGGAGGAGGCACGACCACGCGCGTTCTGGTCGAGGATGACCTTGCGGATGCGCACGGCCTCCGGGGTGACCTCGACGCACTCGTCGTCGCGGCAGAACTCCAGGGACTGCTCCAGGGACAGCTTCCGCGGCGGGACGATCGCCTCGAAGGAGTCGGCGGAGGAGGAGCGCATGTTGGTGAGCTTCTTCTCCTTGGTGATGTTCACGTCCATGTCGTCGGAGCGGGAGTTCTCGCCGACGATCATGCCCTCGTACACCTCGGTGCCGGGGTCGGTGAACAGGACGCCGCGCTCCTGGAGGTTGGTCATCGCGAAGGCGGTGACGGCACCGGCGCGGTCGGCGACCAGCGAACCGTTGTTACGGGTCGTCAGCGTGCCGAACCACGGCTCGTGGCCCTCGTGGATGGAGTGGGCGATGCCCGTACCGCGGGTGTTGGTCAGGAACTCCGTACGGAAGCCGATGAGGCCACGGGACGGAACGACGAACTCCATGCGGACCCAGCCGGAGCCGTGGTTCGACATGTTGTCCATGCGGCCCTTGCGGACGCCCATGAGCTGCGTGACCGCGCCCATGTGCTCCTCGGGGACGTCGACCGTGAGGCGCTCGACGGGCTCGTGCGTCTTGCCGTCGACCTCCTTGGTGACGACCTGCGGCTTGCCGATGGTGAGCTCGAAGCCCTCACGGCGCATCTGCTCGACCAGGATGGCGAGCGCGAGCTCACCGCGGCCCTGGACCTCCCAGGCGTCGGGGCGCTCGGTGTCGAGGACGCGGAGCGAGACGTTACCGATCAGCTCGCGGTCCAGGCGGTCCTTGACCTGGCGGGCGGTGACCTTGCGGTTCTTGACCGCGGCCTTGGCGTCCGCGCCCTTGCCGGTGCCACCGCGGCCGACGAGCGGCGAGGTGTTGGTGCCGATGGTCATGGAGATGGCCGGCTGGTCGACCGTGATCAGCGGCAGCGCGATCGGGTTCTCCGGGTCGGCCAGGGTCTCGCCGATCATGATGTCGGGGATACCGGCGACGGCGCAGATGTCACCGGGGCCGGCGACCTCGGCGGGCTTGCGGGTGAGCGCCTCGGTCATCATCAGCTCGGTGATGCGGACGTTGGAGATCGTGCCGTCCCGCTTGATCCACGCGACCGTCTGGCCCTTGCGCAGCTCGCCCTGCTCGACGCGGAGCAGCGCGATGCGGCCGAGGAAGTTGTCGGCGTCCAGGTTGGTGACGTGGGCCTGGAGCGGGGCCTCCTCGTCGTACACCGGGGCCGGGACGTGCTCCAGGATGGCGGAGAAGAACGGCTCCAGGTTGTCGCTGTCCGCGGGAACGGTGCCGTTCTCCGGCTTGGTCAGCGAGGCGATGCCGTCACGGCCGCAGGCGTAGACGATCGGGAACTCGATCTGGTCCTCGTCCGCGTCCAGGTCGAGGAAGAGGTCGTAGGTCTCGTTGACGACCTCGTCGATGCGGGAGTCCGGGCGGTCCGTCTTGTTGATGCAGAGGATGACGGGCTTGCGCTGCTGGAGCGCCTTGCGCAGCACGAAGCGGGTCTGCGGGAGCGGACCCTCGGAGGCGTCCACGAGGAGGACGACCGCGTCCACCATCGAGAGACCGCGCTCGACCTCGCCACCGAAGTCGGCGTGGCCCGGGGTGTCGATGATGTTGATCGTGATCGGGGCCCCGCCGTCCTTGGGGTGATACTTCACCGCCGTGTTCTTGGCGAGGATCGTGATGCCCTTCTCACGCTCCAGGTCGTTCGAGTCCATCATGCGGTCGTCGAGCTGCTGGTGGGCGGCGAAGGCACCGGCCTGCTTGAGCATGGCGTCGACGATGGTCGTCTTGCCATGGTCGACGTGGGCGACGATGGCGACGTTACGGATGTCGTGGCGCGTGGGCATGGGTGCTTGCGCTTCTCTCGGATCGTGGGATGCGGCGTCAGTTCCTCGTACGCCCGCCGGGCGGACGCGCCACGGCTATGTCCTATGGTACGGGGCTGCCGCGCAAGGGGCTTCCCCGCCCGGGATCCGAGAGGGTCTACTGGGAGGTTTCAAGGGTGTGGGGAGGGTCGTGCGACCGGGTCAAAGGGCCGACGCGATCCTGCCCGCCGGGTTCGCCGGCGGGCAAGGAACTTGAGCTGCTTCTGAGGTTGTGACCAGCGGTTTCGGAGGTTTCAGCGGTTTCGTTCGGCGCCCTTGGAGGTTTCGGGCTTCTTGAAGCCGATGTCCTGGAAGCGGGGGCCGGCCAGACCCCAGGCTCCGGCGTTCACCAGATCGGCCTTGGCGGCGACGAGCTGGGGGCGCTGGTAGAGGGGGATGGAGCCGGCGGCGGCCCAGATCCGGGCGTCGGCCTGGCGGACGAGCTCGCGCGCCTCCTCCTCGTCGAGCGTACCCGCCGCCTGGTCGAACAGCTGGTCGATGCGGTCGGTGCCGACCCGCGAGTAGTTCTGCTCGACCAGGAGCGAGCCGTCCGATGCGGGCTCGGGCTTGGCGAAGATCGGCCGGGCGTCGGTCGCCGGGAAGGCGGAGGCAGGCCAGGAGTAGAGGGCCAGGTCGTAGTCGCCGGAGGCCACGTGGTCCTTGAAGAAGCTGTCGTCCGAGACCTTGGTCACCTCGGTGCGGATGCCCACGGCGTCGAGCATCCGGACGATCCGGTCGCCGACCGACCGCAGCGACTCGGAGCCGGGCCCGGAGGGCAGGACGAAGCGGAGGCTGAGGGCCTTGCCGTCCTTGCCGAGGGCCCGTGCCGCGTCGGGCGCGGTGACGGGGGCGGCGGTGCCGCGCGGGGCGTAGGCCCCGGCCATGCCCTGGTCGGGCTTGGCGGCCGAGTGGGCGCCGCCGGCCCGGGCTCCGGCGCCCGTACCGGTGTCGAGGGCCTGGGCGCGGGCGAGGAGCGCGGCGCTCTGGCGGGCGGCGGCGGAGGCCGGGGCGAGGGTGTTGGTGCCGTTCTCGGGGCCGCCCGCGCCGATGACGGGGGCGGGGGCCGCCCGCCGGTCGCCGGGCTTGTCGTCGCCGACGATGTAGAGGCCCTCGTCGGAGGCGGTGTCGGCGGCCTTCTTCTTGGAGTCGGTGGAGCCGCCCGCGCCCTTCTCGGCCTTCGCCTTCTGCTCGGCCTCGCTGCCCGCCTTGGTGCCGGCGGGCTTCTGCGCCGCGCCGCCCGGGACCCAGCCCGCGTCGGCGAGGAGGGCCCGCGCCTCCTTGGTGTCCTGGTCGCCGAGCGCGTCGCTGCTGTCGGCGTACGCGGCCTGGCCGGCGAGGGCCAGGTGGCTGCCGGGGGGCCGGGCGGGGAGGCCGAGCGGCTTGAGGACGGATTCGGCCAGCTCCTGGCGGTTGATGGCGCGGGCCACCGCGCGGCGGACCCGCTCGTCGGCGAGCGGTCCGGACTCGCCGTTCAGCGAGAGCTGGGTGTAGGCGGGTTCGAGGGACTTGCGGACCACGTATGCGGCGAGGGTGTCCTGGGCGGCCGCGTACTGGGCGATGGCCTGCTGGTTCTTCGTGCGGGCGGCGCGGACCCCGGCCGCCTTCTCGTCGGAGCCGTGGGCGAGGGCCCACGACTTCAGGGCCTTGGAGGGGGTGATCCCGGAGCCGGGGCCGTGGGCGAGGGCGGCCTGCGCCCCGTTCCGGCCGGCGCGGGCGTCGCGGAGCGCGAGGGAGATCCGTTCGGCGGTGGAGCGGTCGATCTCGGCCAGGTCGAGCTTGCCGGCGGCGAGTGCGGCGGCCCGCTCGGAGCGGGGGACGGCGGAGAGGACGATGCTGTCGAGCTTGGCGGCCTGTCCCCACCAGCGGGGGTTGCGGGTGAGGGTGACGCCGCCGCCCTTGTGGTCGATCGACTTCAGCAGGAACGGTCCTGCAGTGGCCTTGAGGGTGGTGCGGGCCCCGTCGTTGAAGGAGTTCGGCGACCCCATCACCTGCTTCGGGTACAGCGGGGTGAAGAGGGACTTCCAGTCGGCGTACGGCTTGGCGAAGGTGACCCGCACCTCCAGGTCGTCCTTGCCCCGCTCGATCTTCTCGATCCGCTCGTACCCGGAGTTGCGGGCGGTCCAGTACGCGGTGTCGCGGCCGCTGAGGGCCCGCCACTGCGCCACGAAGTCGGGCGCCCCGATCTCGCGGCCGTCGCTCCACACCGCCTGCTGGTTGAGCTTGTAGAGGACGACCTGCCTGGGCTCGGTCTCGACGACCTGCGCCGACTCCAGGTAGTCGGCGTTGCGCTGCGGCCGGCCCCGCTCGTCGAGCGTGTAGAGGGAGGGGAGCACCGCGGCCGCGATGCGGGAGGTCGCGCCGTCGGCGTCGGCCTGGAAGCTGTTGAGGGTGGTGGGCAGCGCGTCGATCGCCCAGCGCACGGTGCCGCCGTCGGCGACCTCGTCGCGGGCGGCGGGTGCGTTGTCCTGGGCCGCGGCCTGGGCCTCGTCGGCATCCTCGCCGGAGCTGCAGCCGGCGAGCACGGTGACGGCGAGCACCGCACTGGTGAGGGTGGCGACGGAGCGGAGCGTGCGGGAGCGGGGGCTCCTGGAGCATGTCCTCCCGCGAGGGGCGCCGATCTGGGACATGACTTGTACCCCTTCGTCCAGATTTATTCCATTTGGAGATGATCAGACCTATTGCTCATACACTGAAAAGGACGGAGTAGTTTCGGCCACGGCGACACGGCGGCACGTCCGGAAAACGCCACTCGTGCGGCTCAACGCCCCCGGACCGGACGCTCCGGACGAGTGGAATCCCGTGCACATGGCTTCCCAAGCGGGATGTGACGCGCGACACTCCTGCCGAAGCCGCTCGCGGAAGTGAGGGCAACCCATGTCCGTTCAGGACGATCTGGCGGCCGTCAAGCGCTGCCTCGAAGACCTGGTCCGCACCGTCGGACAGCTGGAGCGCTCCGTCGCGGCCGAGGGCACGCCCCCGGCGCCGACGACGGGCCGCGCCGAAAGCGTGGTGACCATCCCCGACGCCCCGTACGACAGCGAGCTCTGGACGGACACCGACGACGAGGGACTGGGAGCACGCGACCGCCACGCCCCGTAGGACGGACCGGCAACCGACCGTAGGAGGCCCTGTTGGCCGCAGGTACGCAGCCCCCGCCGAGCCCCGGAGCGGCGACCGGGGTCCGCTCCCCCGGACGCGCCGCCCTCACCGCCCGCCATCTGCGCACCGACCGCTGGTGGCTCGCCCCCGCCGCCACCGCGGCGGGGCTGCTCGCGTTCATCGCGTACTCGACCTGGCGGGCCTTCGCGAACGCCGACTACTACGCCGCCCCCTACGTCTCCCCGTTCTACTCGCCCTGCCTGGCGGAGAACTGCGTCCCCATGCGCGGCGGACCGAACGCGGAGATCTTCGGCAGCTGGTGGGGCCTCTCCCCCGCCCTGCTCATCCTGGTCTTCCCCCTGGGCTTCCGGCTGACCTGCTACTACTACCGCAAGGCGTACTACCGGAGCTTCTGGGCGTCTCCCCCGGCCTGCGCGGTCGCCGAACCCCACCGCACGTACACGGGCGAGACCCGGTTCCCGCTGATCCTGCAGAACCTCCACCGGTACTTCTTCTACGCGGCCGTGCCGGTCGCCGCGATCCTCACGTACGACACCGCCCTCACCTTCCGCGACTCCTCCTACGCCTGGGGGCACGCGGGGCTCGGGACGCTGCTGTTCCTCCTCAACATCGCCCTCATCTGGGCGTACACCGTGTCCTGCCACTCCTGCCGGCACATCGTCGGCGGCCGGCTGCGGCACTTCTCGAAGCATCCCGTCCGCTACCGGCTGTGGACCTGGGTCGGACGGCTCAACCGGCACCACATGCGGCTCGCCTGGGCGTCGCTCATCAGCGTCGCCGTCTGCGACCTGTACGTCTACCTGCTCGCCACCGGCGCCTTCGACGACCCGAGGTTCTTCTGACATGAGTCCTGTGAGCTCCATGGAACGGCAGCGGTGGGACGTGGTCGTGGTCGGCGCGGGCGGCGCCGGACTGCGGGCCGCGATCGAGGCCCGCCGGGCCGGCGCGCGCACCGCCGTCGTCTGCAAGTCCCTCTTCGGCAAGGCGCACACCGTGATGGCCGAGGGCGGCATCGCCGCGTCCATGGCGAACGCCAACGAGCACGACGACTGGAAGGTCCACTTCCGCGACACCATGCGCGGCGGGAAGTTCCTCAACCAGTGGCGGATGGCCGAGCTGCACGCCCAGGAGGCCCCCGAGCGGGTCTGGGAGCTGGAGACCTGGGGCGCGCTCTTCGACCGGACCGCGGACGGCCGGATCGCCCAGCGCAACTTCGGCGGCCACGAGTACCCCCGGCTCGCGCACGTCGGCGACCGCACCGGCCTCGAACTGCTCAGGACCCTCCAGCAGAAGGCCGTCGGACTCCAGCAGGAGGACCACCGCGAGACCGGCGACCACGAGTCGCGCCTGAAGGTCTTCCAGGAGTACACCGTCACCCGGATCCTCAAGGACGCCGACGGGCGGGCCGCCGGCGTCTTCTGCTACGAGCGGGAGACCGGGCGCTTCCTCGTCCTGGAGGCGCCCGCCGTCGTCCTCGCCACCGGCGGCATCGGCAAGTCCTTCAAGGTCACCTCGAACTCGTGGGAGTACACGGGCGACGGGCACGCGCTCGCGCTGCTCGCGGGGGCTCCGCTGGTGAACATGGAGTTCGTGCAGTTCCACCCGACCGGCATGGTCTGGCCGCCGTCCGTGAAGGGCATCCTGGTCACCGAGTCCGTGCGCGGCGACGGCGGGGTGCTGCGGAACTCCGACGGCAGGCGGTTCATGTTCGACTACGTCCCCGACGTCTTCAAGGAGAAGTACGCGGAGACGGAGGAGGAGGGCGACCGCTGGTACGAGGACCCCGAGCGCAACCGGCGCCCGCCCGAACTGCTCCCGCGCGACGAGGTGGCGCGGGCCATCAACTCCGAGGTCAAGGCCGGACGCGGCTCCCCGCACGGCGGGGTGTTCCTCGACGTGTCGACCCGGCTGCCGGCGGACGCCATCCGGCGCCGGCTGCCCTCGATGTACCACCAGTTCAAGGAGCTGGCCGACGTCGACATCACCGCCGAGGCGATGGAGGTCGGGCCGACCTGCCACTACGTGATGGGCGGCGTCGCCGTCGACTCGGAGACGGCCGCCGCGGTCGGCGTCCCGGGGCTCTTCGCCTGCGGCGAGGTGGCCGGCGGCATGCACGGCTCCAACCGGCTCGGCGGCAACTCCCTCTCCGACCTGCTGGTCTTCGGGCGGCGGGCCGGGCTCTACGCGGCGCAGTACGCGGTGTCGGGAGTCGGCGGCGGAGTCGTGGCGGACGACGTGGACGCCGCGCGGGCCGAGGCCCTCGCCCCGTTCGACGGCGGCGGGGAGAACCCGTACACCCTCCACCAGGAGCTCCAGCAGACGATGAACGACCTCGTCGGGATCATCCGGCGGGAGGGCGAGATGGCCGAGGCCCTGGAGCGGATCGACGCCCTGCGGGAACGGGCCGGACGGGTCGCGGTCGAGGGGCACCGGCAGTTCAACCCCGGCTGGCACCTCGCCCTCGACCTGCGGAACATGCTGCTCGTGAGCGAGTGCGTGGCCCGGGCCGCCCTGGAGCGCACCGAGTCCCGGGGCGGGCACACCCGCGAGGACCGTCCGGCGATGGAGCGGTCGTGGCGCCCGGTGAACCTGCTGTGCCGGGCCGCGGACGGCGGCATCGCCCTGGAACGGGTGCGCACCGAACCCGTACGGCCCGACCTGCTCGCCCTCTTCGAGAGGGAGGAGCTCGCGAAGTACCTGGCGGAGGAGGAACTGGAGGCATGAGCACCTATCAGGCCCACTTCCGGATCTGGCGCGGCGACGCCGGGGGCGGGGAGCTGACGGACTACACCGTCGAGGTGCACGACGGCGAGGTGGTCCTCGACATCGTCCACCGGCTCCAGGCCACCCAGACGCCCGACCTCGCCGTGCGCTGGAACTGCAAGGCCGGCAAGTGCGGTTCGTGCTCGGCCGAGGTCAACGGGCGGCCGCGGCTGATGTGCATGACCCGGATGTCGGTCTTCGGGCGGGACGAGGTGATCACCGTGACGCCCCTGCGGGCCTTCCCGATCGTCCGCGACCTCGTCACCGACGTCTCCTTCAACTACGCCAAGGCCCGGGAGATCCCGGCGTTCGTCCCGCCCGCCGGCGTCGGACCCGGCGAGTACCGGATGCGGCAGGAGGACGTGGACCGCTCGCAGGAGTTCCGGAAGTGCATCGAGTGCTTCCTGTGCCAGGACACCTGCCACGTGGTGCGCGACCACGAGGAGAACAAGGAGGCCTTCGCCGGGCCCCGCTTCCTGATGCGGATCGCGGAGCTCGACATGCACCCCCTGGACGCGGCGGACGAGGCCGGACTCGACCGGCGGCGGACCGCGCAGGAGGAGCACGGCCTCGGCTACTGCAACATCACGAAGTGCTGTACGGAGGTGTGCCCGGAGTCCATCCGGATCACCGACAACGCCCTCATCCCGATGAAGGAGCGGGTCGTGGACCGGAAGTACGACCCGCTCGTCTGGCTCGGGAAGACGATCAGGCGGCGGAAGGACTAGTCCCGGCGGCGGGCGCGCCCGCGCCCGCGCTCCAGCGGCCGAGGACCGGCTCGGCGAGGGTGCGGGCGGGGCGGCACAGGGTCTGGCCGTGCCGGTCGAACAGCTCGTCGCGGGAGGAGAAGCGGCCCAGGTCCGTGCGGAGGTGGGCGGAGAGGTCGCAGGGGGCGGAGCCGGCGCAGGCGGCCGGCGCGTCCCAGTCGACGGCGGTGCGGGCGACGGCCTCGAAGAGCGTCTCCGCGCCCGCGTTGGTGAACCCGCCGCCGTGCCCGGCCGGGCCGGGTCCCCCTTCGCCGGCCGGCCGGTCCGCCGCCGCGCCGAACAGCTCCGCGATCGGCACCCAGGCGCCGTCGAGCCGGAACTCGGGCCAGGCCAGCAGGACCTCCTCGGGCACGAACGGGCGCAGCTTCGGGAACCGCGGGTACCAGAAGGAGCCGTCGACCAGGAGGCCCCGCACCCTGGTCGCCACGCCGAGCGACCGGGCCACCGCCTCCAGGGCGGCCATCCGCTGGCTGCACGAACCGCGACCGAGCCGCAGCGTGCGCGACACCCGGCGGCGGTCCTCGACCGAGTACACCGGCCGTACGGCCGAGACGAGGACGCCGTGCGCCACCTGGAGCCTGGCGCGGTCCGTGACGGCTCCCCGCGCCTCGGACGCGCGCAGGACCCGCGCCACGAGGGCGGTCACGAGCGGGTGCTCCAGATCGAGGACCGGGGTGGGCCGGGTCGAACCGGGTGCCTCCCCCGAGGTCGTTCCCCCGTCACCGGCGGGGCCGGTGGGAGCGGTGCGGACGGGCATCAGCATGCGGCTGGTCATGGCGTAGTCCCCCTGGTTCACGGCCCGCGCGGGCCGCCCGGCACCCATCCTCCTCCGCCCGTTCCCGCCCCGGCGGCCGGGGGCCCCGCTCCGTGCCGGCCCGCTCCGTGCCGGCCCGCTCAGTGCCAGCCCGCGCGGTAGGCCGCCCAATCCCCCTCGCGCGCGGCGAAGTCGACGTAGAGGGCGAGGCCGAAGCGCTCGCGGCCGGGGTCCGTGCGGCCGAGGCCCAGCCGCGCGCCCCTGACGGCCGCGGCGACGGTCTCCGCGTTCTCGTGGTGGCCGAGGTCGTCCTCGTGGAAGAAGGGGAGCCCGATCAGCAGGTCGGTCGACTCCGGGGTGGCCTCCAGGGCGAGGCTCGTCTGCTGGGCGACGTACCCGCCGTAGAGGCTCTCCAGCGGCATCCACGTGTCGTACGACATGACGGCTATCTGGTCGACGCGCCGGGCCACCTCGCCGAAGAACTCCTGCGACCACCACTTCTCGCTGCCGCTGACCGCGCCGAGCGCCGTGTGGGCGCCCGGCAGCGGGTCGATCTGGTGGGCGGCGACCGACAGCGGGGCCTTGCGGGCGCGGGTCACCTTCCCGAGGTCGTCGAGGAGCGAGAGGTAGTCCCGGTCGTCGGAGTGGAGCGGCTCCAGGTCGAAGTGGACCCCGTCGAACCCGGCGTCGAGGATCTGCCGGGCCGAGCCCACCACGGCCCGCCGGGACCCGGCGTCCTCCAGGCGCAGCCCCGTGGGGCCCTCGGTGGCCAGGACGTCGCCCAGCCAGGCCTGGACCCGTATCCCGGGCATCGTCCGGTGCACCCCGTCGATCAGCCACTTCGCCTTGGGGTACCTGGCGGCCGGCAGGGTGCCGTCGTGCTCCAGGGGCCCGGCGTGCACGTACAGGTCGCGTATGCCCGTGCCCTTGAGCCGGGCGGCGAGCGCCGTGAGGTCGGCGTCCTTCTTGCGTCCGTCGACCCAGGCGTGGCCGATCCAGAAGGCGTCCTTGCCGCGCGTCCTGGCGTCGTCCCTGAGGTCGCCGGCGTAGCTCACGCGGAGGGCGAGGGCCCCGAAGAGCGGGGGCGCCACGAGAACGAGCACGAGGCCGACGACCCACCAGCGCCCCCGCCGCCACCACCGCCGCAGCCGTCCGTTCAACCCGAGCCCCCCGAAGGTCGTCACGCCACTGGAACCACCGTAGGGGCGGCCACTGACAGTGACGCCGGGCGGCCGGGAACGGTTTCGGTCCGGTCGCGGCATGCGATACCCGGACATAGCCTCCCCTTTGTGACGCGAATAGCCACCCGAGCCCTTCTCGCAGCACTGGTGGCGGCGTGGTGGCTCCTCGTGCCCGCCGTTCACGGTGCCCACGCCGACGACCCCGTCGCCCTGTCCCGCGACGGGCAGATCACCGACCGGGTGGACGCCCTCGGCGACCGCCGCCCCGCGGTGGTCGATGCCCTCGACCGGCTCTACGACGACCAGCGGATCCAGCTCTTCGTCGTCTACGTACGGGACTTCTCCGGGCGCACGGGGCAGAGCTGGGCCGACGCCACCGCCGAGCGCAACGGCCTCGGCGCCGAGGACGTCCTCCTCGCCGTCGCCACCCACGACCGGCAGTACGGCTACTCCGCCGACCCGGCCTCGCGCCTCACCCAGGACCAGCTCGACGACGTGGCCAGGACCGCCGTCGAACCGGCGCTGCGGCAGAACGACTGGGCCGGCGCCGCCATCGGCGCCGCGGACGGCTACGACGCCGTCCTCGCCGGGCAGCCCGTCCCCGCCCCCGCGATCACCCCCGGACCCGCCGACCCCGGCGGCGCGGCCGACGACGGCACCTCCGCCTCCGACCTCGTCCTGCCGGTGGTCCTCGTCGGCGGCGCGGGAGCCGTGGCGGCCTACGCGTACACCAAACGGCGCCGGCGCACCGAGACCCGCACCACCCCCCAGGGCGGGCAGGGCTGGGGCCCGCCGCGCGAACCCGCACCGCCGTCCCTGGACGAACTCGACGGCCAGGCCCGGCACGTGCTGGTCGCCACCGACGACGCCGTCCGCACCAGCCAGGAGGAACTCGGCTTCGCGTCGGCCCAGTTCGGCGAGGACGCGGTGCGCCCCTTCACCGAGGCCGTCGCGTTCGCCAAGGAGCAGCTGACGGCGTCCTTCCGGCTCCGGCAGAAGCTCGACGACTCCTTCCCCGAGGACGACTCCACCCGCCGGGCCATGCTGGACGAGATCCTCCGCCGCTGCGCGGAGGCCGACGCCCGGCTCGACGCCGAGACCGAGGACTTCGACCGGCTCCGGGCCCTGGAGCGGACCGCCCCCGAGGCGCTGGCCGCGGTCGAGGCCGCGTTCCGGGAGCAGACCGGGCGGGTGGGCATGGCCGAGGCGGCGCTGACCGCCATGCGCGAGCGGTACGCCGAGACGGCCGCCTCCCCCGTCGCCGGCGACGCCGAGCAGGCGAAGGACCGGCTCGTGTTCGCGACGACCCACGTCAACCAGGCCCGCCAGCAGATCGACGCCGGCGACAACGGCGGCGCCGCCGTGCACATCCGGGCGGCCGAGGGCGCCGTGGACCAGGCGGCCCGGCTGATCGAGGCCGTGGACCGCAGGGCGCAGGAACTGGCCGAGGCGGTGGGCAAGCTGCCGGGTGCGCTCTCCGAGACGGACGCGGACCTCGCGGACGCCCGCGGCCTGCTCGGCGGGACCGCCGCCGGGGTGTCCACGGCCGACCTCCAGGGCCGGATCGCCCGGGCCGAGTCGGTGGTCGCCGAGGTGCGGCGCGGTGTGGAGGCCGGGCGGTACGACCCGATCGACGCCCTGCGCCGGGTCGAGGAGGCCGACACGGCGCTCGACGAGGCCCTGGAGGGCGCACGGGAGCGCGAGTCGGGCACCCGGCGCGCCCGCGCGCTCCTCGATCAGACGATGCTGACGGCCCGCTCGGCGATCGGCGCGGCCTCCGACTACATCACCACCCACCGGGGCGCGGTGGGCAGCGAGGCCCGCACGCGCCTGGCCGAGGCCCAGCGGCACTGGAACGAGGCCCACGCGCAGGCCTCCGCCGACGACCCGCAGGCCGCGCTCGCGGAGGCCCGGCAGGCGGACGCGCTCGCCCGGCGCGCCCAGGACCTCGCCGAGCAGGACGTCCGCACGTACGGGAACCCGAACGGCCTGGGCGGTGTATCAGGAGTGGGAGGAAGCGGCGGCGGCGGGCTCGGCGGCGCGGTCCTCGGCGGCATCATCCTCGGCGGGCTGTTCGGCGGGGGGCGGGGAGGCGGACACGGGGGGTTCGGTGGAGGTTCGGGCGGGGGTTCCGGTGGGGGGTTCGGGGGTGGTGGCTTCGGCGGCGGGCCCGGCAGCTTCGGCGGCAGCGGCACGCGCGGCCGGCTGGGCGGCGGCGGCCGTTTCTGAGGGCGGACCGTCCCGCGTCCTCCCCGCCCTCCCTTTTCCCGTCCCTCTCAAGGAGCTCAAGGAGAGCCATGAGCAAGCAGACCGTCCTCGGCCGTGTCACCCAGCTGGCGAAGGCCAACATCAACGCGCTCCTCGACCAGGCGGAGGATCCGCAGAAGATGCTGGACCAGCTGATCCGCGACTACTCGAACAACATCGCGGAGGCCGAGGAGGCGGTGGCCGCGACCATCGGCAACCTCCGGCTGATGGAGCAGGACCACCAGGAGGACGTGGAGGCCGCGAAGGAGTGGGGCGGCAAGGCCCTCGCCGCGAGCCGGAAGGCGGACGAGCTGCGGAACGGCGGGCAGACGGCGGAGGCGGACCGGTTCGACAACCTGGCGAAGGTGGCGCTGGGCCGCCAGCTCCAGTCCGAGAAGGAGGCGCGGACGGCGGAGCCGACGATCGCCTCGCAGACCGAGGTGGTGGCGAAGCTCAGGAGCGGCCTCGACCAGATGAAGGCGAAGCTCGGCGAGCTCGGGGCGAAGCGCGACGAGCTGGTCGCCCGCGCCGAGTCGGCGCAGGCGCAGAACCGGATGATGGACGCGGTGAAGAGCATCGACGTGCTCGACCCGACGAGCGAACTGAACCGCTTCGAGGACAAGGTGCGCCGGGAGGAGGCGCGGGCGATGGGCAAGCAGGAGCTCGCCGCCTCCTCCCTGGACGCCCAGTTCGAGCAGCTGGACGCGCTCGGCGACAGCGCCGAGATCGAGGCCCGGCTGGCCGCGCTCAAGGGCTGATCCGGCGGCTGATCCGGCGACTCCTCGCGGCCACCGTCCGGAAGCACGCCGCAGAACACGCCTCCGAGCATGTCCCGGACGTCTCCGAGCATGTCCCGGACGTCTCGGAACATGCCTCGGAACATGTCTCAGAACATGCTGAGGAGTTGCTCCACCGTGGGCTCCGCCGCCCCCTCGCCGTCCGGCAGGGCCAGTTCGAACCAGACGGTCTTGCCGCGCGGGGTGCGGCGCGAGCCCCAGGAGGAGGACAGCAGGCCGACGAGCTGGAGGCCGCGGCCGCCCTCGTCGGTGTCCCGGGCCCGTCGGCGCCGCGGCTGGACCAGGCCCGCGTCCCAGACCTCGCAGACGAGGGTGCGGTCGCGCAGCAGCCGCAGCCTGATCTCCCCCTCGCCGTACCGCAGGGCGTTGGTGACGAGTTCGCTGACGAGGAGTTCGACGGTGTCGACGAGCGGTTCGAGGTCCCAGGCCGCGAGCTGGGCGCGGGCGAGTTCGCGGGCCCGGCCGACCGAGCGGGGTTCCCTGGGCAGCTGCCAGTCGCCGACGGCCTCGCTGGGGAGCCCCTGGATCCTGGCCATGAGGAGGGCGATGTCGTCCTCGCCGTGGCCCGTGTTCAGGCTGTTCAGGACGCGGTCGCAGACGTCCTCGAGCGGACGGGCCGGGTCGGTGAGGGCGCGCCGGAAGGCGTTGAGGCCCTCGTCCAGGGGATGGTCGCGGGACTCGACGAGGCCGTCGGTGTAGAGCGCGAGCAGGGCGCCCTCCGGGAGTTCGACCTCGACCTCCTCGAAGGGTTCGCCGCCGACCCCGAGCGGCATCCCGGGGGGCACGTCGAGCAGCAGGGCCTCCTCACCGGGTTCGACGAGCACCGGCGGGAGGTGTCCTGCGTTGGCGAAGGTGCAGCGGCGGGTGACCGCGTCGTAGACGGCGTAGACGCAGGTGGCGAGGTAGACCTCGGAGAGTTCGGGACCGCGGGACTTCTGGCTGCGGGACTGCTGCGTGCCGATGGGGGCACCGAGGCCGCGGGCGATCTCGTCGAGATGGGAGAGGACCTCGGCCGGCTCCAGGTCGAGCTGGGCGAGGGTGCGGACGGCGGTGCGCAGTTCGCCCATGGCGACGGCCGCGCGCAGGCCGCGGCCCATGACGTCGCCGATGACGAGGGCGGTGCGGTGGCCGGGGAGTTCGATGACGTCGAACCAGTCGCCGCCGACCTCGGTGGCGGTGGTGCCCGGGAGGTAGCGGCAGGCGATGTCGAGGCCGGCCGCCTCGGGGTCGCCGGGCGGGAGCAGGCTGCGCTGGAGGATGAGGGCCCGTTCGTGCTCGCGGCGGTAGAGGCGCGCGTTGTCGATGCAGACGGCGGCGCGGGCGGCGAGTTCGACGGCGAGGGCCCGGTCGCGCTCCCCGAAGGGTTCGCTGCCCTTGGTGCGGGAGAACTGGACGAGGCCGACGACGATGTCGTGGGCGACCATCGGGACGACCAGGGTGGACTGGACGAGTTCGCCGTCGGCGCCGGGCACCGTCCGGACGCGGCCGGTGCGCAGGGCCCCGGCGCACGGCGAGTTGAAGGGGTAGCGGTGGACGGCCCCGACCTCGATGGGCACGGGTCCGCAACAGCCGCTGTCGGCGGCGTGGCCCTCGTCGGTTCTCAGGGGGGTGTCCGAGACGGCACTGGCGAAGGCGACCCTGCGGAGTTCGGCGCTGCCCGCTCCGTAGCCGACGTCGTGGGAGCTGCCCCAACGGCCGGGCGGGGCCTCGTCGCCGGTGAGCAGGCCCTGGTAGAGGTCGACGGAGGCCAGGTCGCAGAAGCCGGGGACGGCGACGTCGAGCAGCTCCCGGGCGGTGGCCTCCAGGTCGAGGGAGTTGCCGATGCGGGCCCCCGCCTCGTTGAGGAGGGCGAGGTTGCGGCGGGCGCTGGCGGCTTCCCGGGCCGCGTTGTGGCGGCGGGTGACGTCGATGCCGAGGCCGGCGACGCCGACCGGCCGGCCGGAGCCGCTGTGGACCCGGTAGAGGTTGATGGACCAGTGGCGGCGGTCGCGGGCGCCGGGCGCGGCTCCGACGATCCTGAAGTCGGTGACGGACTCCCCGGTGTCGAGGACCCGCTGGAGGGCGGTGGTCATCCGGTCGGCCTCGGGCCGGGTGAGGTAGTCGTGGACGGTGCGGCCCCGGTGGTCGTCGGCGGAGCCGCCGAAGACGGTGGCGAAGCGCCGGTTGGCCCGCTTGACCGTGAGGTCGGTGCCGAAGAGGAGGAAGCCGAAGGGGGATTGGCCGAATATCGCCTGGGAGGCGGCGAGGTCCGTCTCGATGCGGCGGAGGGCGCGCACGTCGACGACGATGCACAGCGCGGCCCGTTCGCCGGTCTGGGTCTCGCTCGGCATCACGTACATCTCGGCGATGCCGTGGGGCTGCTCCTCGCCGGGCAGACGGAAGGGGACGAGGCCCGTCCACTCCTTGCCGTCGAGGATCTCCTTGACCCGTCGGTGGCCTCGCTCGCGCAGGTCGGCGGGCATGAACGCCTCGACGGGATCCTTGCCCCTGGCCTGCTCGGCAGTGACTCCGAAGAGGTCCACGGCCCGTCGGCTCCACTGCTCGACGAGGCCGTCGGGCCCGATCGAGAAGGAGGCGACCCGGATGTAGTCATAGATGGAGCCGGGCGGGCTGCTCTGCCACACGACGCCGCCGCTCGCCGTCTCGAATATCTCGCTCACGCGACCGTCCCCTCCAGCTCACCGCACCGGATCGGCCATGCCCGCAGTATTCAATACGGCAGGCCCCGACGGCACGACGTTCCCGATCACAGGGTGGTCTCGGTCGTCCCGTGCCGAGTACCGGTGATCGTTGTCCCTCCCTGTTTACTCACCAGGGAGAGCCAGCTCGAACCATACGGTTTTGCCCGTCCTTCCTTTACGGGTCCCCCAGCGGCGGGCGGAACAGGCCACGAGACCGAGGCCGCGGCCCCCTTCGTCCTCGGGTCCCGGGGCGCGCGCGGTCGGCGGATCCGGAAGCGGATCGGAAACCTCCACGAGCAGCGCCGGGGGGTGGGACGGGTCGGCGTCGGCGGGGCGGGGCCGGACGAGTCGGACCCCGATCGGGCCGGACGCGTACCGCAGGGAGTTGGTCACCAGCTCGCTGACCAGCAGGACGGTCACATCTCCGAGGGCCGCGTCGAGCTCCCAGGCGCGCAGGGTCTCGCGCACCGCGTGGCGGGCCGTACGCACGGCGTTCGCTTCCGCGGGGAAGTTCCACTCGGCGCGGTCGCCGTCGGTGTCGATCACACCCGATCACTTCCCCAGCCGTGTGTCAGCGGAAGGGCCACGTCCCCTTACAGGGATCAATCTGGACATACCCGTAATTACGGGCGGGATATCGTGCGGGTCGCAGGAGCGGGCGCACGGTGGCACGAACGGCGTAGAGACTCAGCTCCGCGCTCCGTCGGCGGGCGCCTCCGGCAGCCGCAGCCCGGCCTCGGCGACGGCGGGGCGGTCCTGGTCGAGCCAGTCGACCGAGTCGAGTTCGTGCCGGGCGAGCCAGCGCAGCGCGTCGTGGTCCTCCAGCGGGCGCGGCGTGCCGGAGATCAGCCGGGCGGTCCACACCCGCAGGACGTAACCGGGCTTCAGCGGCCATTCGCCGGGGATGCGTTCACCCGGCTCGACCTCCACGCCGAGCTCCTCGCGGAGCTCGCGGACCAGGGCCTGCTCCCCCGTCTCGCCCGGTTCGAGCTTGCCGCCGGGCAGTTCCCAACGGCCGGCGAGCTCGACGGGGGCGCTGCGGCGGGCGGCGAGCAGCCGCCCCTCGTCGTACAGGGCTCCCGCGACGACGACCACGGCGTCGGGTTCGCGGGTCGGGGCGGGGTCGGCGGCGGGGCCGGTGGCGCGTTCGGTCATGGGCGCGAGCGTAGCCCGGCCCCGCCGGGCGGCCGATGCGCTCGAAACGAGCGGGGGTGCCGACGCGCCCAGAGGCCGGAGTGCCGACGCACTCAGAGGGCGGGGGTGCCGATGCGCTCGACCCAGTAGAGCTGCTTGTGACCGCGGTCGTCGAGGCTGTCCGCGATCTTCTGGGCCTCGTCCCTGGTCGCGTACCGCCCCACCCGGTAGCGATTGCCGTTGTCGTCCTGCCTTATGACCAGCCAGGGAAGGAGGGAGCCGCTGTCGGTCATCAGGCCGCTCCTTCCGCCGGTCCAGGCGCCGTCGAGGATCTCCGGGAAACCGCAATCCGCATATGCCGGAGCTTACGCCTGACCTTCACACAGCGGATATGTGTTTTCACAAAGAGATACGGATCGGCCGGGAACCGACGGAAGGCGGCCGAAGCTCACACCTCCGGCGTCACGCGCGGGGGGACGACCGGCACCGGCATCAGGACGGGACCGCCCGCACCCTGCGGATCCTTGCGGCAGACGTCGCCGCAGGCGGCGTCGAGCGAGCAGCACAGGGAGCAGATCGGCCCCGACCGCACCGGGCAGTCGGCGATGTCGGGCAGTTCATAGGCCGTCTCGCAGACTGCGCAGAGGTGGGTGGCCCGCTCGTCGGCGACCTCGGCCGACGGGCCGTTCACGGTGTTGGGACGGGCCAGGTAGTAACGCCCCTTGGTCGCCCAGGCGATCAACGGGCAGAGGACGACGGCGAGTCCGGCGGCGATGAAGGTGGAGAACGCCTGCGCGTACGTGCCGAAGAGACCGAAGAAGGCGAGGATCGAGACGGTGGAGGCGACGACCATGGCGCCGAAGCCCGCCGGGTTCACTGCGTACAGGTAGGCGCGCTTGAACTCGATGTACGGGGGGCTCCAGCCGGCCCGCTTGTTGACGACGAGGTCGGCGGCGACGGCCGCGATCCAGGCGATGCCGACGTTGGAGTAGAACCCGAGCAGCTTGTTCAGCGCCGCGAACATGTTCATCTCCATCAGCGTCAGCGCGATGGCGAGGTTGAGGAAGATGTACCAGACCCGTCCGGGGTGCCGGTGGGTCACGCGGGAGAAGAAGTTCGACCAGGACAGCGAGCCGCTGTAGGCGTTCGTGACGTTGATCTTGATCTGGGAGACGATCACGAACAGCGCGGCGGCGGGCAGGGCGAAGGAGCCGAGCCAGGGCCTGAGCGCCTCGATCTGCGGGGCGATCGGCTCCAGCGCGTGGGTCGTGCCGACGGCCTCCAGGGCGACGAAGGCGAGGAACGCGCCGCCGAGCTGCTTGGCGGCGCCGATGATCACCCAGCCGGGGCCGGCGGCCAGCACGGCGAGGTTCCACCGCCGCCGGTTCTTCTCGGTCTTCGCCGGCATGAAGCGCAGGTAGTCGGCCTGCTCGCCGATCTGCGCGATCAGCGAGAGGGCGACGCCCGTGCCGAGGCCGAAGCCGATCCACGAGAAGCCCGCGCCGGCGCCCTCCGTACCGCCGAAGGACGTGAAGGCACCCCAGGCGTCGGGGGCCTCGACGGCCAGGACGGCGAAGGGCAGCACCAGACCGACGAGCCAGATCGGCTGGGTCCAGGCCTGGACCTTGGCGAGGGCGCCCATGCCGCGGAAGACGATCGGGATGACGATCAGCGTGGTGACCAGGTAGCCGATCTCGACCGGCAGGCCGACGGCCTGGTGCATGGCCTGGGCCATGATCGAGCCTTCGAGGGCGAAGAAGATGAAGGTGAAGGAGGCGTAGATGAGTGACGTGAGGGTGGAGCCGAAGTAGCCGAATCCGGCGCCGCGGGTGATGAGGTCCATGTCCAGGCCGTACTTCGCGCAGGCCCGGGCGATGGGGATGCCGGTGAGGAAGATGAGGGTGGCGGCGGTGAGGATCGAGGCCAGGCCGCTGCCGAAGCCGTAGGTGAAGACGATCGACGCGCCGATGGCGAAGTCGGCGAGGTAGGCGATGCCCCCGAGGGCGGTGCCGGCCACGGTCGCGGGCGACCAGCGTCGGAACGAGTGCGGCGCGTAGCGCAGCGAGTAGTCCTCGCGGCTCTCGTCCGCCGCCAGCTTGGCGTAGCTGCGTCGGGGGCCGGGCGGCGGCGCGGCCGCCCCCGGCTCCGGGGTGGGCGTGGTGACCGTTTCCGTCATGGGGGTTCCTGTCGTCCGGCCGGATCGCGGGTACGGCCAGGAAGCTAGGACCCCGGGATGACGTCCGCCGTAGGCGAGGAGTTGCCGCGCGGTTACGCGACCTGACGCCCCGTTAACTCCGGGTCACACGCCCCGGACACCCGACCCCGCTCACCGATCCACCGGCCCCGGTCAGCGGACCGGCAGGTGGTAGGCGATGCGGTAGCGGTCGGCGGGGACGACGACGTCCGCGGTCTCGACGGCTCGGCCCGAGGCGTAGTAGGTCCGCTCGACGACCATCACCACGTGCCCGGGGACGCCGCCGAGCGCGAGGAGCTCCTCGGCGAGGCCGGGGCGGGCGCCGACCTGCTCCACCACGTTGTCCACGACGACGTCGATGGCGGCCATCCGCTCGACGACGCCGCAGCCGCCCAGCGGCCCCTCCTCGGGCAGCATGACGGGCGTCCGGCCGGTGACGGCGAGCGGCTCCCAGGAGGTGGAGACCATCATCGGCTCGCCCCCGTCGCGGTACACGTACCGCGTGCGCATGACCCGCTCCCCCGGGTCGATGCCCAACCGCTCGGCGACCTCGGCGCTCGCCGGCTCCTGCTCGCTGCTCGACTCCCAGGTGCCGCGGGCCCCTTCGGCGGCCTGCTCCTGCCGGAACGGGGTGGCGCCGGTCGCGGGCCGGTAGCCGGAGCGGGCGATGCGGCGCGGCACGGGGCGCTCCCGCACGTACGTGCCGGAGCCGGAGCGCCCCTCCACGAGCCCCTCGGCCATGAGCACCTTGCGGGCCTCCAGCGCGACGGTGTCCGACACCCCGTACTCCTCGCGGATGCGTGCCTGCGAGGGGAGGCGGGTATGCGGGGGAAGCGAGCCGTTGGCGATCTTCTCCCGTAGATCGCTCGCCACGCGCAGATAGGCGGGCTGCTCACCGAACGTCACTGGACACTCCCCTCAGGTTGACTGACAGCTACAGACTGACAACCGACGGTGGTGATCCGCAAGCATGGGCCAAAGTTTCACCCGATGTGATGACAGCGTGGCGAGAGGGCTTGCTACCCGCGGTCACCCCGGATAGGCGGCGCGAACCCCTTGACCCCATTGGTCCAGACCAATACGTTCCTGCCTGAACCCTCCGGAACCACCGCACGCTCCATCCCGCCTCGCACAGGAACGAGCCCATGCGTCCCAGAGCCATGACCAAGCTGACCTTCGGCGCGGCCGCCGCCGCCACCCTCGGCCTCCTCGCCACCCTGGCCCCGACCGCCGACGCGCACCAGCCCTCCTCCCCCACGCCCGCGCTGAAGCGCGTCGGCTACTTCACCCAATGGGGCATCTACGGAAGGAACTTCCAGGTCAAGGACCTGGAGACGAGCGGCACCGCCGCCAAGCTCAGCCACGTCAACTACGCCTTCGGCGTCATCGGTCCGGACGGCAAGTGCCTCATGGGCAACGCCCCCGGTTCCGACCCCTGGGCCGACTACGTGCGCCCGGTCGGCGCGGCCGATTCCGTGGACGGCACGGCCGACACCGCCGACCAGCGCCTCGCCGGCAACTTCAACGAACTGCGCGAGCTCAAGGCGAAGCACCCCGGCCTCAAGGTCATGATCTCGCTGGGCGGTTGGAGCGGCTCGGCCCACTTCTCCGACGCGGTGCGCACCGATGCCGGCCGCAAGGCCCTCGTCGCGTCCTGCATCGACACCTACATCAAGGGCAACCTCCCGGCCGACGGCGCCCGCGGCGGCGCCGGAGCGGCGGCGGGCGTCTTCGACGGCGTCGACCTGGACTGGGAGTGGCCGGGTTCGGACGGCGCCCCCGGGAACGTGATCCGCCCGGAGGACAAGCCCAACTTCACCAAGCTGGTACGGGAGTTCCGCACCCAGCTCGACGCCTACGGCCGCTCGCTGCCGCAGCGCAGGCACTACGACCTCAGCGCGTACGTGCCCACCGCCCCCGCCAAGATCGACGCGGGCTTCGAAGTCGCCAAGATCATGCGGGACTTCGACTTCGTCAACCTCCAGGGCTACGACTTCCACGTCTCCGGCGAGAAGACCACCGCCCAGCAGTCCGCGCTCTTCGCCAAGAACGACTTCAGCGTCGACGGGACCGTCAAGGCCTGGCTGCGCCGCGGCGCCCCCGCCCGCAAGCTCGTCGTCGGCATGCCGTTCTACGGCCAGGGCTGGACCGGCGTCACCGGCGGCGGCGACGGCCTCGGCCGGCCCGCCACCGGCCCCGCGCCGGCGACCTGGACCGCCGGCTCCGAGGACTACAAGCACCTGAAGAAGCTGGCCGATTCGGGCGCGTACACGCTCTACCGGGGACCGGGGAACGGCCACGCCTGGCTCTTCGACGGCACCACCCTGTGGACGTACGACGACCCCACCGTCCTGCGCACCAAGGCGTCCTACGTCCGGCAGCACGGACTCGGCGGCGCCATGGCCTGGTCCCTCGACGCCGACACCTCGGACGGTGAACTGATCACCGCGATCGACCGCGGCCTGACCCGCCGCTGACCGACCGGAACGGCACGGCACGGCACGGCACGGCACGGAGCCCGGGCCGCCGGCGGAACGACCCGCCCCGCCGGCGGCCCGGTCCGAGACCCCCGCCTCGGACCGAGACCCCTTCGCCCTCAGGCCGAAGGGCCGCCCTCGTCCTCAGACCGAGGGGGTCGCCCTCGTCCTCAGACCGACGTGCCGCCGCCCTCGCCCTCCGGCAGCGTGCCCGTGAGGCCGAGCGCGGTCCGCGCGTCCGCGCCGAGGTCCGCGGGAAGGGCGTCCCAGGCCGTCTCGTACGTCGCCCAGTACGCCTCCGCGTCGGCCGCCGACGCCAGCTTGGCCCAGTGCCGCGAGGCCCCGTCGAGCGTGCTGCCGAGTTCGGCGATCGGGGCGTTGGCGACGGCGGGCCAGTGGCGGCCCTTGAGGCCGGCGCGCGCCCGGTCGATCTCCTTCAGCAGGTCTCCGGCCCATGCCTTGTTGGCCGCGAAGTCCTCGTCGGGGTCCTCCTCCGGCTCCGCGTACACGATCGTCTCGATCGGGTTGACGGTCAGCAGGAAGGACGTCTGGTCCGCGTTCAGGGTGGACCGGTCGGACCGCACCGAGCCCTTGAAGGGTTCCTTCTCGGTGGCGTACGCGCAGATCACGGTCCGGTCGCCGCCTCGCCACGTCTGGCTGCTGGGCAGGTAGTAGTAGGTCCAGACGTCCTTGGGGACGGCCCAGGTGTCCAGCGCGTAGGCCGTGTTGATCGTGTCGCAGCGCTTCTCCGCCACCTCTTCGAGCGCGTCGTCGCCGGGCCACTTGGAGAAGCCGGTGATCTTGAAGCGGCCGGTCGCCTCGCCGTCGTGCGGGAGCGCGCAGTCGACGACCTGGACGTCGGTCGCGAACTCCTTCAGCTTGTCCTCGTCCTCGAAGCACTCCCCGATCCGCAGCGAGGTCGGGGACTTCGAGCGGGCCGCCTCGTCCATGCCCTCCTTGAAGCCCTCCTTGAAGCCGTCCCACGCCGTGCCGAAGCCGCCGGTCACGAGGCCGACGACGAGCAGCAGGCAGCTGAGCGCGGAGAGGACGATGCCGGCGATCGCGAGCCCCTTGCCCGCCTGGTCCCGCTTCCTGATCCGCGGCAGGGCGGCGAGCCCGAGGACCAGGCCGAGCGGCGGGAGGCAGCAGACGATGCCGGAGACGAGGGAGCCGATGGCGAGGCCGTTGGTGGTGCGCCGCGGCTGCCCGTAGGGAACGGCGCCGGGGATGCCGGGCGTGCCGTACGGTCCGTACGGCATCCCCGGGGAGGTGTACGGCCCTGGCGCGGGCCATCCACCCGACTGCGGCGCCCCTGACTGCGGCGCCCCCTGCTGCGGAGATCCCTCCGGGGACGAGTGCGGCGGGGTCGGCTGGATCGGCTCCACGGGTACGGTGCTCCTGTTTCGGGGCGGGCGGCGCGAACAAACGATCGAGCGCGCATCGTACGTGGCCGGGGGAACCGGAAGGTCGGCCGGGGTGAACACGCGGCAACGGCCGAGGGGCGGCCGCCCGAAGGCGACCGCCCCTCCGTCGATCACGGTTCAGAACTGCAGGGCCCAGGAGTCGATCTTCCCGGTGTCTATGGCCGCGTTGTCCGTGACCCGCAGCTTCCACGTGCCGTTGGCGACCTCCGAGGAGGCGTTCACGGTGTACGTGGTGTTGATGTTGTCCGCGCTGCCGCCGGTGCCGAAGCCCTTCAGCGTGTACGCCGTGCCGTCCGGGGCGATCAGCTGGACCTGGAGGTCACCGATGTACGTGTGGACGATGTTCACCGGCACCTGGAGGGCGGCGGGGGCGTTGCCCGTGACGCCGCTGACGGTGACCGGGGACTCGACGGTCGCGTTGTCGTTGATCGCGTAGTCCGCGGTGTTCTCGAACTTCGGGCCGGTGGGCGGCGGGGTGGTGCCGCCGCCGACGAAGAGCAGCCTGTTCGGGGAGCCGCTGCCGGGGCTGGTGACGACGTTCGGGGTGGCCGCGGTCGTCAGGGCCGTGGAGACCTGCGCCGGGGTCGCCGTCGGGTTGGCGGCGAGGTAGAGGGCGGCGGCGCCCGCGACGTGCGGGGTCGCCATCGACGTGCCGGAGATGGTGTTGGTGGCGGAGTCGCCGGTGCCCCACGACGAGGTGATGGACGAGCCGGGGGCGAACAGGTCGAGGCCGCTGCCGTAGTTGGAGTAGCTGGCCTTGGCGTCGCTCGACGTGGTGGCGCCGACGGTGATGGCCTCGGCCACGCGCGCGGGTGAGTGGTTGGCGGCGTTGTCGGTCTCGTTGCCGGCGGCGACCGCGTAGGTGACGCCGGAGGCGATCGAGTTGCGGACGGCCTGGTCGAGGACGGAGTCGACGCCGCCGCCGAGGCTCATGTTGGCGACGGCCGGCTTGACGGCGTTCTGCGTCACCCAGTCGATGCCCGCGACGACCTGCTCGGTCGTGCCCGAGCCGGAGTTGTCGAGGACGCGAACGCCGACGATCTTCGCCTTCTTGGCGACGCCGTACGACGAGCCCGCGACGGTGCCGGCGACGTGGGTGCCGTGGCCGTGGCCGTCCTGGGCGGTGTTGTCGTTGTCGATGGCGTCGTAGCCGTAGGTGGCGCGGCCGCCGAACTCGGTGTGGGTGATGCGGACGCCGGTGTCGATGATGTACGCCGTGACGCCCTGCCCCGCGGTGTCCGGGTAGGTGTAGCTCTGGTTCAGCGGGAGGGCCTTCTGGTCGATCCGGTCGAGGCCCCAGGACGGTGGGGAGGGCTGGGTGCCGTCGACGTGGAAGACGCGGTTCTGCACGACGGACTTCACGGCGGGGTCGGCCGCGAGCTTCCGCGCCTGCGCCTCGGAGAGCTCGACGGAGTAGCCGTTGATCGCCGAGGTGTACGTCCGCTTGATCTTCGCGCCGAACCGCGCGGCGACCGCTCTGCCCGCGGCGGTCTCCGCCGGTGCGGACTCGTCGAGGGTGACGATGTAGCTGCCCGCGACGGTGCCTGCGGCTCCGGCGTTCTCGATGACGCCCTCCGGGGCGGCGGGTGCGGCGGCGGCCGGGAGGGTGGAGGCGGAGCCGAGCGCGAGCGCGGCGACGGCGATGGCCGCTGCGGTGGCGATTCGGCGACGGGAGTCGCGCATCACTGACATGAGGGGGGTCCTCCTCGTGGGGGGTGTGTGCTGCCGTGGGGGTACGGCAGGGACGCCCGAATATGACGAGGACATGACAAGAAACGTCGGGATGCCCTCGCCGTTCCGAACGCCCGGCTGCCGAGCGAAAGATTGGCGGATCCATAGGAATCCCACAAGAGTTCCCGACGGCCCGTCACATCCGCGTCACACGGCTGCCATGCTGGACCCCATGACCGCCTACGTGTGCCCCGACTGCCAGGTCCACCTGCCCACGTCCGCGCTCACCTGGTGTTGTCCGAAGTGCCGCGGCCCCTGGGACCTCGACTTCGCGAGTGAACCGGTGCCCCTCCCCTCACTCGCGTCACGTGTGAATTCATTGTGGCGTTACACGGAGGCACTGCCTCCGATGCCGTGCGCGCCCGACGTGACCCTCGGGGAGGGCCGCACGCCCCTCGTCCCCCTCACCGACTCGGTTTCGGCCAAACTCGACTTCCTCATGCCGACCCTGTCGTTCAAGGACCGCGGCGCCGTCCTGCTCGCCGCGCACGCACTGCGGCTCGCCCGCGCCGGAGGCCTCGAACGGATCGTCGCCGACAGCAGCGGCAACGCCGGAACGGCCGTCGCCGCGTACGGGGCCCGGGCCGGACTCGACACCCTGGTCTACGTCCCCGAGGGCACGTCCCCCAAGAAGCTGGACCAGATCCGGGCACACGGGGCCCGGGTCGTCGAGGTGCCCGGCGACCGCGAGGCGACGGCCCGGGCCGCCCGTGCCGCCGCCGACGAGCCCGGCACCTTCTACGCCTCGCACGTGTACAACCCGTACTTCACGCAGGGCACCAAGACCTACGTCTACGAGCTCTGGGAGGAGCTCGGCGGCCGTCTCCCCGACACGATCGTCGTCCCCGTCGGCAACGGCACCCTCCTCCTCGGTGCCGCCCTCGCCCTCGACGAACTGCAGCGCCACGGCCTCACCGCCACCCGGCCCGCGCTCGTCGCCGTCCAGGCGCGGGCCGTCTCCCCGCTGGCCGCCGCCTTCCACGCCGGCGCGGACGACCTGGCCTCACCGGCCGTCGCCCGCCCCACCCTCGCCGAGGGCATCGCCATCACGGCTCCGCCCCGCGCCCGCCGGATCCTCCGGGCGGTACGCGAGACGGGCGGCACGTTCCTGACCGTGACCGAGGACCAGATCCGTACCGCCCAGCGGGACCTGGCCCGCCGCGGCCTGTTCGTCGAACCCACCGGTGTCGCCTGCTGGGCGGCGGTGCAGGCCGCCCCGCCCCGCCCGGGCCTCACCGTGGTGCCCCTGTGCGGGGCGGGCGCGAAGACCGGCCTGGCGGCCTGAGTCCCCGTCCCGCCCCGCCCTTCCGGGGGTCACACGGGTCCGGCTCAGAACTCGTCGGCGCCGTTGCGGAGCTCGTACGTCCAGTAGCCCGTCTTCGCGGCGGCCTCGTCGACGGCCAGGCCGCCGGCCGGGGCCTTGACGACGACGCTGCCCTCGGCGGGGCCGTCGGCGGCGAAGAGGTTCACGTTGAACTCGTTGACGACCTTGTTGTCCTCGTGGGCGCCGCCGAGGGCGACGCGCACGTTGGCGTAGGCGGGCTCGCCGGCCTTGAGGACGATCGGGGCCGACGGCTTGCTCTTCGCGACGGCCGGGACGTCCTTGGCCGTCTGGATCGGGCCGAAGGCGATCAGCGGGTACTGCAGCAGGGTGCAGGAGCGGCCGGACGTGTTCGTCGCGGTGAGCACGATGTGCTCGGTCGGGACCTCGTCGGCCTTCTTCGCCGTGATCTTGACGTCGCCGAAGGCGCAGGCCGGGGCCTTGGCGGAGGTCTTCGAACCGCCGGTGGAGCCGGTCGAACCGGTGGAGCCGGTGGAGCCGGACGAGGACCCGCCGGAGGAGGTGGACGTGGCGGTGGAGCCGCCGGCCGAGCCCGAGCCCGAGCCGTTCTTGGAGGCGGTCTGGTCCGCCGTGCCGCCGGTGGCCGTGCCGCCCTCGCCCGTACCGCCGGCCGCCTGCGAGGCGCTGGCGGCGCCCGCGTCCTTGGCGCCGGCGGTGTCGCCGCCGCCGCACGCGGTCAGGCCCAGCGAGAGGGCGGCGATGGCGGCGGCGGCCAGGACGGTGTTCTTGCGGTGGTTGCGCATGGTGGTGTTCCCCCGTTGAAGCGGTTCGGTCGGCGCACGTGACGTCGTGCTCGGTGCTGTATCCAGCTTCCGGCCCGGCGCTGCCGTCCCGCTTGCGTACCGCTAACGATCCGCTGACAGCCGCGAAAGACGCTCCGTCGCCCGCGCCGAACCTTCGCGGAAACCGGCCTTGTCGGCCGCCGCGATCGCACGTTCCAGCTGGTCAGCCGCCTCGTCGAGGCGGCCGATGCCGGCCAGTGCCTCACCCCGGGCGATCTGCAGCTGCGCCCGGACGACCACCGCGTCGGGCGCGACCAGTTCCCCGGCGCGAACGATGTGGGCGAGGGCCGCCTCGTAGTCCTCCGCCTTCAGGCAGTGCCCCGCCAGATGCTGGAGGGTCAGCACCTGGGTGGAGGGGTGGCCGGTGCGGTCGGCGAGCGAGACCGCGTGCACCATGAGCAGCCCGGCCCGCTCGTGCTCCCCGGTCGCGTCCAGCACGGCGGCGTAGTTGACGTAGGCGATGGCCTCGCTGATGGCGTCGCCCGCCCGGGCCGCAAGACCGGGCGCCTTCTCCAGGTGGACGAGCGCCTCGGCGTCCCGACCCTCCTCGTGCAGGATCCAGCCGAGCAGCGCCCGCGCCCGCGACTGCGCGTCGAGGTCGCCGACGTGCACGGCCGAGGCGAGTCCCGCCTCCAGGAGCGGCGTCCAGCCGTCGCCGATCCGCATGAGCATCAGCGGCCACTGCACGAGGGCGAGCCGCCAGGCCCGGTCGTGCAGTCCGAGGGACGCGGCGGTCGCCACCGCGCCCTCCAGGGCGGGGCGTTCGGCCGCGTACCAGTCGAGGGCCGCCGTGCGGTCCTCGAACTCCCTCGTGGCGGCGGGCCGTCGGGCGTCGGCGGGCAGCGAGTAGCAGGGCTGGGAGCCCGGTTCGGCGGCGGCGTCGGCCGCGAGGCCCGTGTACAGGTAGTGGTCGAGGAGGCGGAGCAGCCCCTCGGGGTCGGCCTGCGGGGCGAGGTGGCGGGCGTACAGCCGCACCAGGTCGTGCGGTGTCCAGCGGCCCGGGACGGACTCGGTGAGCAGATGTGCGGCGGCCAGCCGGTCCAGGTCGACGGAAGCCTGCGCGGGGGACGTCCCTGCGAGCGCCCCCGCCGCGAAGCGGTCCAGGTCGGAGCCGGTGTGCAGACCGATCGCGCGGAACAGCCGGGCGGCGGACTCGGGCAGCTGCTGCACGGTGAGCCGCAGCGCCGCCGACACCCCCCGGTCCTCCACGTCGAGCAGGAGCAACCGGCTCTGCTCGTCGGCGAGTTCGCCGACCATCGCGCTCAGCGTCCACTGCGGCCGTTCGGCCAGGCGGGCCGCCGTCACCCGCAGCGCCAGCGGCAGGCCGTCGCAGAGCCCGGCGAGCTGCGCGGCGGCGTCGGGCTCGGAGGCGACCCGCGCCGCGCCCAGCACGGTGGTGAGCAGTGCCGTCGAATCGGCCGTCGGCAGATGCCGCAGCGGCACCGGACGGGCGGCGTCGGAGGCGATGAGGCCGCCGAGCCGGTCACGGCTGGTGATCAGGGTCGTGCAGTGGTCGCCGCCCGGCAGCAGCGGCCTGACCTGCTCGGAGGAGCGCGCGTTGTCGAGGACGACGAGCAGCCGCCGCCCTGCGGTGAGCGAGCGGAACAGCGCGCCCCGCGCCTCGACCGCCTCGGGGATGCGCTGCGGCGGGACGCCCAGCGCGAGCAGGAACTCCCGCAGTACGGCGGCGGTCTCGGGCTCCTGGGTGTCGCTGAAGCCGCGCAGGTCGGCGAAGAGCCGCCCGTCGGGGAAGTCGGCGCACCGCCGGTACGCCCAGTGCACGGCGAACGCGGTCTTGCCGACGCCGGCGGGCCCGGTGACGAGGCACACCGGCCCCTCCTCGCAGGACACCGCCCGGTCGAGCGCGGCCAGCTCCTCGCCCCGCCCGGTGAAACCGCGCGGCGCCCGCGGCAGCCCCTCCGGCACCTGGACGTCGGCCGGGGCAGCCGGGCGCGACACGGTGACGGGCTCGGCCGAGCGGAGCAGCGTCGCGTACGCCTCGGCGAGCGTCTCGCCCGGGTCGACGCCCAGCTCCTCGGCGAGCAGCCGCCGGGTCCTGTGGTACCAGTCGATGGCGTCCGACTGCCGCCCCGAGCGGCCGAGCGCCAGCATCAGCGCCGCCGCCAGCGACTCCCGCAGCGGATGCGCGACGGCCTCGGTACGGAGCACGGCGGCGGCCCTGGCGTGCTCGCCCAGCTTCCCGTACGCCTCCGCCAGCGCCTCCACCGACGCCAGCCGCAGCTCCTCCAGGCCGCCGGCCGCCGCCTCCAGCGGCCTGCTGTGCACGGTCCCGGTGAGCGCCGGCCCCTGCCAGTACGACAGCGCCTCCCGCAGCATCCGCACCGCGTCGGCCGGCTGCCGCTGCACCCCCGCGAGACCGACGAGCTCCTCGAACCGGTGCGCGTCCACCAGCGACTCCGGCATCCGCAGCACGTACGCCGACCCGTGGGTCGCGAGCTCCACCCCGTACGCCTCGGCCCCGTGCTCCGCCAGCAGCGCCCTCAGCCGCGACACATGCCCCTGCAACACCGTCTTCGCGTGCGTGGGCGGCTCCTCCTCCCACAGCGCGTCGATCAACTGCCCCACGTTCACCGCGCTGTTGGGCCGCAACAGCAACATCGCGAGCAGGCTCGTCCGCTTGGCGGGCCCCAAGGCTACGTCCCTGTCCTCCGCCACCAACGCAACGGAGCCGAGCAGCCTGAACTCCACCATGTACCTCCGCGATCCCTCTCCCCCACGCCCCCGATCCCCGGCCCCCGAGGATACGTCGCCCCCGACACCCCCCTCGCACCCACCGCCCCCGTCCCCGCCTCCGTCCCCGCCCCCACCGCCACGATCCGGACACGGCGCCGGACCAGGGGACACGGACCGCGGGGCGCGGGGCGTGCGTCAGGGTGACTCCTCCTGCCCGACCGCCGGCGGTTCCTCGCCCACCAGGCCCAGTCGCGCCTGCTCCTCCTCCACGATCCTCTGGACGATGCCGACGTCCGACACGTCGACCGCGTCCGGGGTGGCCTCGGCCACGGCACTGCGCCGGGCGTACGAGTCGAACAGGCGGGTCTTGGCCGCCAGCATCCTCACCAGGCGCTCGTCCACCCCACCGGTGGCGAGCAGACGGTGGACCCGGACCCGTCTGACCTGGCCCATGCGATGGGCCCGGGCCACCGCCTGCTGCTCGATCGTCGGCTTGACCTGGGGTTCGCAGATGACGACCACGGACGCGGCCTGCATGTTGAGGCCGGTTCCCCCCACCTGGATCTGCGCCAGCAGCACCGCGGGCCCGGGCACGGCCGCGAAGTCGTCGACGACCTGCTGCCGGCGCACCGGCGGGACCTCACCGGTGAGCGGACCGTGCACGGGCACACTGCCGGCGAGGGCCTCTCCCACCACGCCCAGCACGTCCTTGAAGTAGGAGAAGACCACTGTCTTCTGGCCGTTCTCGCCGGCCTCCCGGACGATCTCGCGGAGCCGCTCCAGCTTGGCCGACTTCTCGGGGCGCAGGTACGCGGCCCGCCGCATCGCCATGAAGTTGCCGGCGGCCACCGCCTCCCGGTAGGCCTCCTCGTCGGAGACGCTCGGCTCCTCCCACTCGTCGGTGTGCTGGAGGGCGGGCAGCTCGGCCAGTACGTCCTTCTGGTTGCGCCGGAGGTAGACCGGTGCGACGGCCTGGCGGAAGGCGACCGAGCCCGTCAGGGCGTCCCCCTCCGTCAGCGAGTCCGCGACGCCGGGGTGGAGCATCCGGATCAGGTCGCGGAACTCTCCGACCCGGTTCTCCATCGGGGTGCCGGTCATGAAGAGGGCACGCTCACAGCGCTCCACCCACCGGGCGACCGCCTGGGACCGCAGCGTCTTCGGGTTCTTCACCGCGTGCGCCTCGTCCACCACGAGCATCCCGATCTCGCCGCCTTCGGGGGCGGGGAATCCGCGCAGCGCGTCGAAGGTGGTCACCGCGACCCCGCCCCGGCTCCTCCAGTCGGCGAAGGCGTCGTGGCGGTCGGGGCCGTGCAGGAGCGTGGACCGCAGCGTGCTGCGGGCCTCGATCTCGCGCACCCAGTTGACCAGGACGCTCGGCGGGCAGACGACCACGAAGTGGCTCTGCCCCTTGGCGGCGAGATGCGTCAACGCGGCGATCGCCTGGATCGTCTTGCCGAGCCCCATCTCGTCGCCGAGGAGCACCTTGCGCTGGGCGAGGGCGAACCTCGCGCCGAACTCCTGGTACCCGCGCAGGGAGACGCGCAGGCGGGAGTCGTCGAGGCGCTGGCGCCGCACCCGCTCGGCGAGCTTGTCGGGCAGGAACCCCTGGGCGGCGCCCACGTCCGGCGCCCGCCCGGGGATCTCGGCGAGCAGGCTGTAGTACTCGGCGGAGCGCAGCTCGAAGTCGACCCAGGCCGCGATGTCGGTCGCGGGCTCGCGCAGCAGATCCACCGACGCCTGGGCGAGCAGTCCGAGCGCCCCCGCCCGCTCCGCGTCCTCCACCAGCGACCGGATCCCGTCCACCGCCGCGAGCGCCCGTGACCGCTTCTCCCGGCCGGCAAGCAGCATCCGGAACCGTCCGGCGGCCGGTCCGGCCTCGGCCAGCAGCGGACCGAGCCGCAGCGCCAGGCCTTCGGCCATGTCCACCGCGCGCCGCCCGTCCGGCCCTGCCTCCACCAGGAGGTTCAGGGCGATGACGAGAGCCGAGGTCCGCGGTTCCGGCCGGTCCACGTCGATCCGCACCGCGACGGTCTCGTGCGCGGCCTCGGACAGCCGCCGGGCGGCCGCGAGGATCTGGTCCGCGGTGCGCCGGCCGACCCCGGGAACCTGCCGCAAGCGGTAGGGGCCCGCCTCCAGCACCCGCCCGACCGTCCTCAGCCCGCTCCGCTCGACGCTCTCCCACTGCACCCGTCCCCCGGTGGCCTCCTGGAGCCGGGCGACGGGCGTGGCGTCGAGCTCCCGCGCCACCGCCTCGTCCTGCAGCGGCCTCAACGCCTCCTGTACCGCCTCGACGGCCCTGCCGTGATCGCCGCACACCCCTCGGGCCGCCGCGTAAAGCCGCGCCCCTCTGGCCACCACCTCCCGCTCATCACGCCCCACGCGCCCCACCCCTCTTCTCCCGTGCCCGGCCCGATCCACCGGAGCGCACCGCGGCGTCTCCCTGGACGAGCAGTCTCCCGGAGGCCGTCCACCACCTCCCCGAGACCCCCGCCGCACCGACCCCGCGGACGGCGCCGGCCGGAGGGGCCGGGGCGTCACCGTGCGGGCAACCGGGTGCCATCGGAGGGGTATCGCGGCGGGCGATGGCGGAGGCATACCGGATCGAAGGAGCGGATTCCTAAGTTCCTCGTTGCCGGCCGAGAACGACCGGCTCGAACAGGCGAACAGGGGTCGGCCGCGAGGCCCGGACCGTGTACCGCCGGTCACCCGAAGGAACCGAACGTGCGCAGAACCGCGCTTCCCGCAGTCGCGGCAGTGTCACTGGCCCTGCTGCTGCCCCAGTCCGCCATCGCCGAGGAGGTCCCCTCCCCCGCGCTGGAGTCCGGTACGACCCAGCTGATCGGCCCGGGCATGTACCAGTCGGCCGACGACACCTTCCAGATATCCGAGAACGACGTGACGTACGGCCTGATGAGCCGTACCCACACGGTGGACGGCACCGGCCCGGGCGTCGCCCAGGCCCAGGACGCCCCGACCACCCGCTCGGACCTCGGGGTGTTCGGTCCGAGCTGGGAGTCCGAGTTCGTCGGCGGCCAGCTGAACCGCAAGCTGGTCCCCGGCTCCGGTTCGATCACCACCACCGACCTGGACACCGCCGAGTCCGTCCGCTATGACCTGACCGACTCCGTCGCCGGCGCCAACGGCGGCAGCATCAACACCTACAAGGCGGCCGACGGCTCCACGCTGGTGGAGAACGTGCAGTGGGACGACCTCGCCGGTGTGCTGAAGACCACGGTCACCGAGACGCTGAACGTCGACCTCGCCCAGGCCGCCTCCGGTGACGACGTGCCGCTGGACTCCACCGGCGCCGCGATCCCGGCCGGCTCCCTCAAGCCGTCCTACACCTGGAAGCAGGTCGGCGGCAGCGGCGACAACTGGCGGGTGACGGCGGTCGGCAACACCGCCTTCAAGCAGACGACGGTCACCTACGACAGCGTCGGCCGCGTCTCCACCGTCAAGGACCCGGCTCGCGCCGACGTCCCCGCGCAGACGGTGAAGGTCAACTACGCGACCGCCACCACGGCCTCCGGCCAGACCCTCGGCGACGTCGCCGGCCAGGTCAAGGACATCACCGTCACCGTCGGCCAGACCGTGTCGACCCTGGCCCGCTACTCGTACGACGGCTCCGGCCTGCTCCGCAAGGTCGTCGACCCGGCGTCCGGCGGCCAGCTCAACACCTACAGCTACGACGCCTCGGACCGGGTCGTCGCCGCCTCCGCCGAGGACGGCGCCTCCTGGCAGCTGACCTACTCCGGTGACGCGGCCGCCCCGCAGTCGGTCGAGACCACCGGCATCCGCCCCGAGGGCGGCAGTGCCGTCCAGGGCGCCCCGAGCCTGGCCCAGGCCGAGGGCGTCGCCCCGGCCGCCGAGGACTTCGGCCCCGGCGAGATCACCTCCGCGCAGGCCTACCCGAGCTACTGCTCCCGGCCCGAGACGTGGATGTGGTACCAGTACAGCGGCTGCGCGACCAAGGTCGCCCACTACGGCTGGCGCAACCCGAGCTGGCGGCAGACCCCGACCGGCGCCTGGGTCATGGGTGTCTACAAGGACCACTGCACCAGCGCCTCCGACAAGCCCGGCGGCTGGGACTTCCGCGCCGCGTGCGACTCGCACGACTACGGCTACGGCACCATCGGCAACACCTACAAGGGCTACCGCTACTACCTGGACCGCAACAAGGGCATCGCCACCGACGTGGCCTTCTACAACATGCTCTACTACAACACCTGCCCGGCGTACTTCTGGAAGAGCGCCTGCCGCTCCACCGCGTACTCGTACTACCTCGGGGTCTTCTACGGCGGCCACCCCAAGAACGGTGCCGACGCCACCTGACGGGCCGTGAGACGCAGGGGAACCGGGCAGACGAACAGCCGACGCTGCTGCCCGGTCCCCGCCCCGGGGCCTGACCACACGGCCCCGCCCCCCTGAACTTCCAGCCCTGAACTCGCGGGCTTCGTGAGCGAGTCACCCCCTCCCCCTCTTTTTCTCTACCGCCGCGGCACCGCCCGCTCGGTGCCTACTCCCTGGAGCCTGTCGTGAAGAGATCTGCTGTGGCCGTCGCGATGGCCTCGGGCCTGCTGCTCGGCGCACTGCCGGCGGGCCTGGTGCCCCTGGTCGGAGTGGCCCCCGCGGCGGCGACCGACGAGGTCCCGGTGGACCCGGCGCTGGAGACCGGCACGCAGGGCGGCGGCACGGTCCGGGTGAACGTGGTGACCCAGACCCGCTCCGACGTGGCCACGGCCGCCACGGCCGGCGAGACCGAAGTGGCGTACGAGCGGCTGCCGATGGTCACCCTCACCGTCGACCAGGCGGGACTCACCGCGCTCCGCTCCAACCCGGACGTGGTGAGCGTGACCGAGGACGTCCCGGTCGCCCCGATGCTGGACGAATCGACGGTCCGGATCGGCGCGGACAAGGCCTTCGCCGCCGGCGCCACCGGGGCGGGCACCGCGGTCGCGGTGATCGACACCGGTGTCGCGAAGAACCACCCCTTCCTGAGCGGCCGGGTCACGGCCGAGGCGTGCTTCTCGGTGAACGACGAGAGTTACGGCGCGACCAGCCTCTGCCCGAACGGCGAGGCCTCCCAGGAGGGCACCGGCAGCGCCGACGCCGACACCGGCAGCTGCGCGGAACTGGGCGCGGCCTGCTCGCACGGCACCCACGTGGCGGGCATAGCCGCCGGCAACGGGACCGGCCTGAGCGGCGCCCCCAAGCGCGGGGTGGCCCCCGGCGCGAACATCGTGGCGATGCAGGTGTTCTCCCGCTTCGACTCCGACGACTACTGCGGCGCGGGCAACAGCCCCTGCGTACTGAGCTTCACCAGCTCGCAGATCAAGGCGCTGGAGAAGGTGTACGCGCTGAAGCAGTCCGGCATGGACATCATCGCGGCCAACATGTCGCTGGGCGCCGGTCGTTGGACCACGGCCTGCGACACCGACCCCCGCAAGTCCGTCATCGACAGCCTGTACTCGGTGGGCGTGGCGACGGTCGTCGCCGCCGGCAACAACGGGTACGGCGACGCGGTCAACGCCCCCGGCTGCGTCCCGTCGGCGGTGACGGTCGGCGCGACGACCGACGACGACCAGGTGGCCTCGTTCAGCAACCGCGGCCCCCTGCTGGACCTGATGGCCCCCGGCACGTCCGTGGTGTCCTCGGTCCCGGGCGGCGGCTACGCGGCGAAGAACGGCACCTCGATGGCGGCCCCGCACGTGACGGGGGCCCTGGCGGTCCTGCGCCAGAAGTACCCGGCGGAGAGCATCGCGAACCTGGTGGCGAAGCTGGGCACCACCGGCACGCCGATCACGTACACCGGTGCCGTCACCCCCCGGATCGACGTCGGCAAGGCCGTCGTCGGCACGGTCGCCCCGGAGCCCGCGCCGGCCGCCCGGCCGCGCCCCTCCCAGGTCTTCGACGACACCGACCGGGTCATCCCGGACCCGGGCACCCTGGAGGCCCCGCTGACCGTCACCGGCGTTCCGGGCAACGCGCCCAAGGCTCTCCGGGTCGAGCTGGAGGGCAGCCACGACTGGCGCGGCGACCTCAAGATCGACCTGGTGGCCCCCGACGGCCGGCTGTACCGCCTGAAGTCCACCTCCGCCACCGAAACGGGCGGCGCGCTCGGCGGCTTCACCGTCGACGCCTCCGCCTCCCCCGCCTCCGGCACCTGGAAGCTGCAGATCACGGACGCCTCCACCGGCGGCAAGGGCACCCTCCTCGGCTGGTCGCTGAACTTCCCCACCCCCTTCGCCATGACCGGCAACCTCAGCGTCCCGGACGGCGGATCGGTCACCTCCGACCTCACGGTGGACGGCATCGGCGGCAAGGCCCCGGCCGCCCTCCAGGTCGCCGTGGACGTCACCCACGAGTGGCGCGGCGACGTCCGGATCGACCTGCTCTCCCCCGACGGCCGGACCTACCCGCTGCGTTCGACCTCCACCGCCGCCACCGAGAACGGCGGGGTGCTCCGCGAGACCTACCGAGTGGACGCCTCCGCCTCCCCGGCCGACGGCAAGTGGACGCTGAAGGTCTCCGACCCGTCCCCCGGCTCCGTCGGCACCCTCAACGCCTGGTCGATGACGTTCCCCGCGTACGAGGTGCAGACCCCGCACTCGGTCCCGGACCCGGGCACCGTCTCGATCCCTGTCACCGTCACCGGCATCACGGGCAACGCGCCGAAGAACCTCCAGGTGTACATGCACGCCACCCACACCTGGCGCGGTGACCTCGACGTCCACCTGGTCGCCCCGGACGGCAAGGTCTACCTCGTCAAGGAGTCCGTGGAGGAGGAGGGCAACGGCGTGATCCAGCAGGTCTACACGGTGGACGCCTCCGCCTCCCCGGCGAGCGGGGTCTGGTGGCTCCGGGTCGAGGACATCTCGGCCGGCTCCTCCGGCACGCTCGACCACTGGACCCTGAAGTTCTGACCGGTCCCCTCCGGACCGCCCCGCACCACCCCCGCACACGCGGCCCCCGGCTTCCCCCGCCGGGGGCCGCGCCCGTTTCCGCAGGTCGGAGGGGCCGGAAAGGGGAGAGGATAGCGAGCCGATAAGCAATCGAAGTCCCCTCCCCCTAACGTCTGTCGATGTCGGAGCGAGTCGCCCGGGGAACGGACCGGCAAGAGGCCGGAATCCGGTGGGCGACAAGTGAGAAGGAGCGGGGACATGGGGAACACGCAGCTGGTCAAGGCCGTTGTCGCGATCGCGGCGGTCATCACGGGCGTCATGCTCGCCGCCGGTACCGCGGTGGCCGGCGGGACCACGGCGACGTCCGCGGCCGGTGAGACCACGACGATCGTGCAGACCGAGCCCTGGGACTGATCCCCGGCCCGGGTCACACCTCCTTCGGAAGCTCCGCGCCGGGTGCCGTCGTACAGCCCCGGCCCGGAGCCCGAACGGCAGCCCGGGTCACGCCTTCTGCGGGAGCTCCGCGCCCGGCACCGTCGTACAGACCGAGCCCGGAGACCGAGCCGCGGCCCGGGTCACGCCTTCTGCGGGAGCTCCGCGCCCGGTGCCCGCGCCTCCTCCAGTTCGACCCTGAGCAGGTGCAGGCGGTCCAGCAGGACGGTGCTGCCGGTCTCCTCGGCCAGGGCGAGGGCGGCGGCGAGGTCCTCGTCGGCCCGGTCGGCGCGGCCGGCCCGCAGGCGGGCCTCGGCCAGACCCAGCAGGACGTAGGCCATGCCCAGCCGGTCGTGCTTGGCGCGGACGATTCCGGCCGCCTCGGTCAGGGCCTCCTCCGCCTCCGGCAGCCGCCCGGCCACCAGCAGGGCCCGACCCAGCCGGTGGAAGGCCTGGGCAGCGCCCCGGGTCGCGCCCAGCTCCCGGGCCAGCGCGACCGCCTCCCTGCCGAGGCGTACGGCCTCCTCCGGTTCGCCCGCGTCCAGGGCGATCTGGGCGAGGTTGTTGAGCGCGTGGGCCTGCGCGGAGAGGTCCCCGGCGGCCCGCAGCGCGGGCAGCGCCCCGTCCAGGAGTGCGCGTGCCGCGGCCGCGTCGCCCCGCTGGCGGACCACGACGGCCAGCTTGCAGGCGTTCAGCGCGGCCCCGTAGACCTCGCCGCCGGCCCGGAGTACGCCGTCCGCCTCCTCCAGGAGCCGGACGGCGGCCTGCGACTCGCCCCGGTAGAGCAGTGCGGCACCCAGCTCACCGAGCATCACGCCCTCGCCCTGCCGGTCCCCGGCGGCCCGGGAGGCCGCCAGGCCCTCCTCGCAGAGGCGGCGCCAGTCGTCGGTGTTGCTGCGGATCTCGCAGAAGCCGACGGTGGAGGAGGCCAGGTCCCAGGCGAGCGCGGCGAGTCCCAGCCGGGCGGCCTGGGTGACGGCCGCCACCAGGCAGTGGCGTTCGGAGTCGAACCAGTCCAGCGGGCGGGCCAGCAGGTCGTCCAGGAGGTCCCGGTCGACGTGCGGGCGGGGGGCAGGGCCGTGCACCACCGAGTGGTCGCCGCCGTACTCGCGGCGGTGGGCGGCCTCGGCGACGGTCAGCCAGCTGTGCAGCGCCCGGTCCCGGGCGGCCTCGGCGGCCGGGCGATCGGGGTCCTCCTGGGCGCGTTCGCGCGCGTAGAGACGGAGCAGGCTCTGGAAGCGGTAGCGGTACTGGCCGGTGGCGTCCGGGCCGGAGACCTCCAGGAGGTGGGCGTCGGTGAGCTCGTCCAGGTACTGCTCGGCGGTCTCCACCGGGCAGTCCAGGAGGGCGGCGACGGCCCAGGCCGGCACGTCGGGGACGTCGAGGAGGGAGAGCCGCCGGTACACGGAGGCGAGGCCCGGTGACAGGCAGCCGTGGCTCAGCTCGAAGCTGGCCCGGACCCGGCTCCCGCCGAGGCTGAGCTCGTCCAGGCGGCGGTGCTCGTCGGCGAGCCGGTCGGCGAGGCGGCGCACGGTCCAGTGCGGGCGGGTGGCCAGCCGGGCGGCGGCGATGCAGAGGGCGAGCGGCAGCCCGTCGCAGAGCTCGGCCAGCCGGGCCGTCTGCGCGGGGGAGGCGGCGGTGCGGCCCCCGGTGACGATCCGGTCGAGCAGGGCGGTGGAGTCGGCCCGGTCGAGCACCCCGAGCGGCACCCGGACGGCGCCGTGCCGCAGCACCAGCTCCTCCATGCTCTCCCTGCTGGTGACGACCACACAGCAGCCGCCGTTGGCCGGCAGCAGCGGGGCGACCTGGGGGAACGAGGAGGCGTCGTCCAGGACGACGAGGACCCTGCGGCCGCGCAGCAGCCTGCGGTAGAGCGAGATCCGGGACGCCTCGTCGTCGGGCAGCCGGTCACCGGGCGCGCCGAGCGAGCGCAGCAGGCGGCCCAGGACCTCGCCGGGGGCGGTCGGGGCGGAGCCCAGGTCCACGTGGAGGCAGCCGTCCGGGAAGGCGGCGGCCGCACGGTGCGACCAGTGCACGGCCAGCGCGGTCTTGCCGATCCCGGCCACCCCGGTGACCAGGGCGACCCGCGGCGGCTCGCCGTCGGGGCGGCCGTCGAGCAGCGCGTCGAGGACCTCCGTCTCGGCGGTACGGCCGGTGAACGAGGGGATGTTCGGGGGGAGGTCGGACGGGGCGAGGGCCGGTGCGGCGGGCAGGGCGGGGCGGCGGTCGCCGGAAGCGGCGGCGGGGGCCTCGCCCGGGAAGTTCGCGGGCGAGGCCTCCGGCCGGCCCTCCGGCTCCTCGACCGTGACGGGTGCGACGGGTAGCGCGGTCACGGCAGGGACGACGGTCACGGCCGGTACGCCAGGTACGACGGACGCGACAGGCGCGACAGGCGCGACGGGCCCGACGGTCACGGCAGGTGCGACAGCCGCGACGGGCTCGGGGACGGTCGGCGGGGCCGCGATGGCCGGGTCCTCGCAGAGGACCGCGTTGTGCAGCTCCCGCAGTGCGGTGCCGGGTTCGAGCCCCAGCTCGTCGACGCACAGCTGGTGCCCGGTGCGGAAGGTCTCCAGGGCTTCGGCCCGGCGGCCGGAGCGGTACTGGGCGAGCATCAGGGAGTGCCGGGTGCGCTCGCGCAGCGGGTGCTCCCTGACCAGGGCGGCCAGTTCGGCGGTGAGCTCCTGGTGGCGGCCCAGGGCGAGCCGCAGTTCGGCGTGGTCGTCCAGCGCGGTCAGCCGCTGCTCCTCCAGCCAGCAGGCCTCCTGCTCCAGCGCGTAGCCGGTCAGGCCGTCCAGGGCGGGACCGCGCCACAGGGCGAGGGCCCGCCGGTAGGCGTCGGCGGCCTCCGCCGTGCGGCCGGAGCCGGCGAGCGCGGAGGCCTGTCCGGCCAGCGAGAGGAAGTCGACGAGGTCGACCCCGTGGCCGTCGGTGTCGAGCCGGTACCCGGGGTGGGAGGTGACGATGACCTCGCCGTCCACGCCCGCCTCCCGGAACAGCTTGCGCAGCTGGGCGACGCAGATGGAGATCTGGGTCCGGGCGGTGGGCGGCGGCGAACCGTCCCAGACGGTCTCGGCGAGCTCGTCCACGGAGACCGTACGGCCGCGCCGCAGCAGAAGCAGCGCCAGCACCGCGCGCTGGCGTGCCCCGCCGAGCCGGATCTCCCGGTCCTCACAGGCCAGTCGGAGTGTCCCGAGCAGGCAAAACCGCATCGACGCCAATCCAGGCCCCCCTGAAAGTTGTCATGATCATAATCGCTGGGGCGCGGGTTCGACAGAGGGAACGAGCCCCGAGCCAGCGCTCCGAAACGCCGATAAGCGGCCGATACCGGGAGGATGGGCCGCCCGCCTACGGTCGCTCCCCATGACGCCCTTCCTGGAGACCGCCCTGCTCGGACCGGTCCGCATCCGGGCCGCGTCCGAGGGCGCGGAGAACGCCCTGGGCGGCGCGAAGCCCCGCACGGTCCTCGCCGCACTGCTGCTCGCCGAGGGACGGGTCGTCCCCGACGACCGCCTGATCCGCGCCCTGTGGGGCGAGCGCCCCCCGGCCCGCTCCGTCGCCCAGCTGCACACCTACGCCTCCCGGCTGCGCGCCCCGCTCGACGGGGCCGCCACGCTCGAACGGGTGGGACGCGGCTACCGCCTCTCGGCCGTCCCCGGACGGCTCGTCTGCGACCACCGCCTGTTCGCGGAGCGCGCCGCGCTCGGCGGCACGCTGCTGCGCCAGGGGGACGCCCGACAGGCCGCCGCCGTCCTGCGTTCGGCGCTCGACCTCTGGCAGGGCGAGGCCCTCGCCGACACCACCGAGCAGCTGGCCCACGAGGAGCGCCCCTGGCTGGAGGAGGCCCGGCTCACGGCCCTGGAGGACCGGGCCGAAGCGGAACTCGCCACCGGCCTCCCGCACGGCCTGGTCGCCGAACTGACCCGGCTGGTGGCCCGTTACCCCCTGCGTGAGCGGTACCGCTCCCTGCTGATGACCGCCCAGTGCCGTGCGGGCCAGCCCGCGGCGGCCCTGCTCCAGTTCCACTCCGGCCGGCAGCTCCTCGCCGACCGCCTGGGCGTCGGCCCCGGCCCCCTGCTCACCCGCACCTTCCAACTGGCCCTCGCCGGCGACCTCGCCGGCTGAACCGCCCCTCCGGCCATCCGGCCATCCGGCCATCCTCAGGAGGGAAGCAGCGCAAGCGCCGCCGGGACGTCCGGCACACAGGCGGCGGAGTCCTCCAACACCGCCAGCACGGCGTCCACGCCCTCGCACGCCCACCCCGAGCGCCCCTCCTCGCCCGCCCGCCACAGCCAGAGCAGCGCGGCCCCGACGTAGCACAGCGCGTACCGGGCAGCGAGATGCCCAGCGGCCGGCCCCCCGGAAACGTCCCCGCACTCGGCCATCTCCCAGTGCAGCCGGTCGGCAGCCTCCGCAAGCCGGCCCGCACGGGAAGCCATCACACCCCCCGCCGACTCCCGGCTCAGCCCGGGCAGCGACTGCACCACCGCACAGCCCCGCCCGTCGTCCACCCCGCCCCCCGGCCCCCCGACAGCCGCTTCCCCCTCAAGTCCGGCCGCCGCCCGGAACAACGCCCCGCCATCGGTCCGTTCCCCCGCGAACCCGCGCACCAACTGCGGCACCCGCTCCAACAGCGCCTCCGGCGGCCCCTCGAGCACCGCGGCAGTCACCGCCGCCTGCCCCGGCAGCAGCCGTAAGGTCCCCGCCGCGTAGTCGAGTACGGCTCCCCGCACTGCCCCCATTGCCCGCTCCTCCCACCGGCCCCCCGCAGTCCGGGGTCGAAGCACCAACATCACGGAGGGGGCTGCACAAGTTCTGTATTTTCTCCGCACTCCCCACACCAACGTCGTAATCCGGACAACCACCCGCCCCACCCCCCACCCCAGCCCCCGGCACGGGAACGGGAACGACAAAGGACCCGACTCCGAAGAGTCGGGCCCTCTCCGACCTGCATGCCCGCCGGATCAGCGACCTGGCGACATGCCGGCCGCTACACGTTGAAGCGGAATGCCTGCGGGCTGACCCTGACCTGTGGCGGAGCCCCCTCCAGGGCTCTGACCTGGGATTTCCCGGTTGGCATGCGTTGGCTCCTGACGGCCGTTTACGGGTGTCCCGCGGACTGGCTGCGGACTGGCCGGGCAGGCGGAGGCCGAGAAATCCATGGCACCCGGGCGGGACCTGCAACGAGACTGCGCAGGTGAGCGACTCCTACCCCTGCCCGTGCTGCGGCCACCGCGTGCTGGGCGCGATGCCCGGCTCGTACGAGATCTGCCCCGTCTGCTTCTGGGAGGACGACGGGGTCCAGTTCCGCTGGCCGACCATGGCCGGCGGCGCGAACAAGGTCTCTCTGATCGAGGCCCAGCGCAACTACCAGGACTTCGGCGCCTGCGACCAGCACGGCCGACGGTACGTCCGCCCGCCGGCCGAGGATGAGCCGCTCGATCCCGCCTGGCGCCCCATCGACCTGACGCGCGACTCGTTCGAGGACTGGGCGGCCGAGGACCGCGCCCCGTGGCCCGACGACTGCTCAGTGCTCTGCTGGTGGCTGCCCACTTTCTGGCGGCGCGATCACCCATGACCACTCACATCGAGAGACTCATCCAGCAGCTCGACGACTCGACCGGCCCGTCGTACGACGCCCGCGCAGAACTGATCGGCATCGGCTCCGACGCCATCCCCACCATCATCGACGGACTGCCCTCCCTCGGCGGCTTCGGTCAGCTGACCGCCATCGAGGTCTTCGAAGAGGTGGCGGACCCACGCTGCGGCTCCGCTCTGATCGCCCTCCTGCGCAGCGACGACTCCACTATCCGGGAATGGGCGGCGATGGCCCTGGCGAGCCTGAAGATCGACGGCGCGGTCGAGCCTGTGCGCCGCGCCTATCGCGCCTGCCTGGAACGAGCGACGCCACCGGACTGGAGCGAGCCGGAGGGCATCCGCTGGGCCCTGACCGAACTCGGCGCACGCCCCCCCGTCGTCCCACCGCTCACCGCGCGCCTACGAGCCACCGCGGCGGACGACGCCCCTGGCTGGCCCTCGGCCCACTTCGCCGAGATCATCAACGACCTGGCCGACCACGCCCAGGTGATCCTCTACTCCCAGTTCTGGCGGGTGGACGCCGGCCGCACGTACGGCGTCTCCGGCCCCGGCCTGGACTGGGAGCTCGACTGGACCGCGCCCTGGGAGCACCTGGTCGAGGAGTCCCGCACCTGGTCCCTGCTGGAAGCCTCCGAAGCCCCCGCCGGCGACGACATCTTCGTCGCCCTCACCTGGATCGACCGTACCGACCTGCACCCGGAGAGGTGACCTATGCCGTTCCAGCACCCCGAGGAGATCGGCTACGGCTACGTGATCGAGCGCTACGTGACGAGGAAGGACTCAGACCACCCGCGCTACCGCGAACTGAAGAGCGGTCGCGTCCTGCGGCCCGGGTGGCCACACACCGAACGCTTCGCCCGTCACCTCATCGACGACGCAGCCACGATCACCGACGCCGAGCTGGAGGCCCTCCTCGGCTACGAGTGGCGCTCACGCCTCACCGCCGGCTGGTTGATCGGCATAGGCCGACGCGCCACGTTCCGCGAACGCATCGGCGACCTGCTCCTCGCCAGCGAGTTCTGCTTCTCCGGCGGCGCCTACTGCTTCGCCCTGGCCCGCTTCGGCACCCACGCCGACGCCGAGATCCTCACCGCCTACCTCGACCATTACCTCCCCCGCACCGACCTCCGCTACGACCAGCCCGCAGCCCTCGGTGCACTCCTCCGCCTCGACGCCCACCTCGGCACCCACCGTGCGGGCCGCTTCACCCAGCCTGATGGTCTCTGGGACCAGTGGGTCAATGCCCTGGCCCACCTCCGCGACGACCCCGCCTACACCGCTGCTCAGCAGCACCGCTGGACGGACCTCCACTGCGACTTCGCCAACGGCTGGACTCGGCCGTAGCCTCAGCCGCCCGACTGCCGCTACGTGAAGTCCGTGTACGCCACGTCCACTTGCACCTGCCCAAGCCCATGCGGGAGTTCAGCGAAGCAAACGCGGGCTGACTCACGGTCTTCCAGCTGCCTGCTTACGCGACCTGAACCCTCAAGTAGGTATCTGGTCGCTGGTCAAGCGCGACATCGGCAACCGCGCCGCCGCCGGCCTGGTCTTGGGCGCACACAATCCAGTTCATGTCACGCCCCGAAGGGCAGGTTCCGCACCTCAGCGTGCAGCGCGCTGTATACGCGCCGAGTATGGATCACCGGCACAACGCCCCGCCCTCGCGACCACCTCGATCGCCCCGCCGACACACACCGCGGCCACACTCAGATTGACGCGTATAGCGGCGCCAACACGATCACCCCTGCGACCTCACGAATGGCAAGAGGTAAGAGAAGGAACTACTCCCGGATCTCTGTCCCGGAATCAGCCACCCAATCGGCGGCTCATCCCAACCGGTGCATGCAACCCAGATTGTGTACACATGGCACACTCGGCACCCTTGGGGCATGACTCAGCCGCTGCCCATAGAGTCCATCCGCGACGTACGCGCCCACTTGGCCGAAGTCGTCGAACGGGCCGACCGCGACGACACGCCCACCGTCATCACCCGTCGCGGCAAGCAGGTCGCCGCCGTGGTCTCGATCGAGGTGCTGCGCAAGTACCAGGAGTGGGAAGAGCGCGAGATCAACCGCATCATCGATGAGCGCATGGCGAGCCCGGCCGCCGGCGTCCCGATCGAGGACGTGATGAGGGAGACGCTGGCACGCAGTGAGTGACTACCGCACGGTGTTCCGGCCCGAGGCCCAGGTCGAGCTGCGCAAGATCCCGCGTGACATGGCGCTTCGCATCCTGGCCAAACTGACAGAGCTGGAGAGCGACCCCTTCGGCTTCAACACCACCGCACTCGTATCCCAGCCTGAGCGCCGCCGCCTACGGGTCGGCGACTATCGCGTCGTCTACACGATCGACAACGGGGAGCTGGTGGTGTGGGGCGTACACGTCGGACACCGCTCCACGGTCTACGACGCGTAGCTGCTCCCGGCCCTGCGGACTGCTGCGGACAACAGAAGGGCCTGACCTGCATCCTCGCAGGTCAGGCCACCTCTGGATACGCGATCAGACGTTGAAGCGGAACTCCACCACGTCGCCGTCCTGCATGACGTACTCCTTGCCCTCCATGCGGGCCTTGCCGGCGGAGCGGGCGTCGGCGACGGAGCCGGTGGCGACGAGGTCGTCGAAGGAGATGACCTCGGCCTTGATGAAGCCCTTCTGGAAGTCGGTGTGGATGACACCGGCGGCCTCGGGGGCGGTGGCGCCCTGCTTGATGGTCCAGGCGCGGGATTCCTTGGGGCCGGCCGTCAGGTAGGTCTGGAGGCCGAGGGTGGCGAAGCCGACGCGGGCGAGGATGGCGAGGCCGGGCTCCTCGGCGCCGACGGACTGGAGGAGCTCCATGGCGTCCTCCTCGTCGAGCTCGGCGAGGTCCTGCTCCAGCTTGGCGTTGAGGAAGATGGCCTCGGCGGGGGCGACGAGGGCGCTCTGCTCGGCCTTGAAGGCGTCGTCGGTGAGCTCGTCCTCGTCGACGTTGAAGACGTAGAGGAACGGCTTCGTGGTGAGGAGGTGGAGGTCGTGGAGGAGCTCCGCCTTCTCCGAGCCCTGGACGATGCCCTGCGAGAAGAGGGTGTCGCCCTTCTCCAGGATCGCCTGGGCGGCCTCGACGGCGGCGACCTTGGGCGCCGTGTCCTTCTTGATCCGCATCTCCTTCTGGAGGCGCGGGAGGACCTTCTCGATCGTCTGGAGGTCCGCGAGGATCAGCTCCGTGTTGATCGTCTCGATGTCGTCCTTGGGCGAGACCTTGCCGTCGACGTGGACGACGTTCTCGTCCTTGAAGGCGCGGATGACCTGGCAGATCGCGTCCGACTCGCGGATGTTCGCGAGGAACTTGTTGCCGAGGCCCTCGCCCTCGCTCGCACCGCGCACGATGCCCGCGATGTCGACGAAGTCGACGGTCGCCGGGAGGATGCGCTGGGAGCCGAAGATCTCCGCGAGCTTGGTCAGGCGGGCGTCGGGGACACCGACGACGCCGACGTTGGGCTCGATCGTGGCGAACGGGTAGTTGGCCGCCAGCACGTCGTTCTTGGTCAGGGCGTTGAACAGGGTCGACTTGCCGACATTCGGCAGACCGACGATTCCGATCGTGAGCGACACGGTGGCGACTTCCTGAAGTGTGGACGGGGGGCCGATCCCCCAGTTTACGGGCGGGGAGAACCGGCCAGTGACGCCCGCCTTCGGTCGATCTCCGGCGCAACGTCACCCAAAGGGCGTGTCCCGGACCCGGTTCCCGGCCCCATCCGACCTACGTTGGTCGTGTGGAGCAGCACAGGACAAGTCAGCCGCAAGGCCGCCGACGGCCGCAAACCCCCGTCACGCCGCCCCCGGCACTCGTGGAGGGCGCGGCCGTGTACCGCGTGACCGGCCGGTCCGGGCGGGCCCCGGGTGACGCCCGGGTGGAGCGGGCCGGCGCGGTGGCGGGCGCCGCCGCCGGCCGCGGTGCCGGGCGGCCTGCGGGGTCCAGGCCCGTGCCGCCCGTCGTCCTCGCCCTGCGCCGCCTGCCCTCGCCCCGGCTGACCGGGCTGGGCGCCGGGCTGTTCGCCTCCGCCGTGATGCTGACGATCGGCTTCCTCGACCTGCTGCTCCTCGACGGCTCCCCCATCGCCTACGGGCTGCTGTTCCTGCCGGTCAGCGCGCTGACCGCGCTGTGGGTCCGTACCGCCGACCTCGTGACGGCCCCGATCGCCGTCCCCATCGCCTTCGCGGTCGGTGTCGTCCCGATCGCGGGCGGTACGGGCGGGCTCGGCGGCCAGGCCATGGCGGTCGTCACGGCCCTCGCCGTCCACGCGGGCTGGCTCTACGGCGGCACTCTGGTGGCCGGGCTCATCGCGAGTTTCCGGAAGGTACGGGAGATGGGTCGCCGTCATCAGCGTTCCGCCGCGGCCGCCCGGATCGCCGCGGCGTCCCCCGCCCCCGCGGAACCGCCCCGCGGCCCCCGCCGCCGCCCCGTGGTGTAGCCGGGCCCCGGACGGGCCCCGCAGGCCGGCCCGGGGCGGGTGGTCGACTCGGGTCAGGACCCGCGGGCCGCCATCGCCGCGCCGACGATGCCGGCGTTGTTCTGGAGTTCGGCGGGGACGATCTCGGCGCGGATGCCCTCGACGAGGGGGAGGAACTTGTCGGCCTTGCGGCTGACGCCGCCGCCGATGATGAAGAGCTCGGGCGAGAAGAGCATCTCCACGTGGGCGAGGTACTTGCGGACCCGGCGGGTGGCCCAGTGCTCCCAGCTGAGGTCCTCGTCCTCCTTGGCCTTGGTGGAGGCGCGGGTCTCGGCGTCGTGGCCCTTGAGTTCGAGGTGGCCCAGTTCGGTGTTGGGGACGAGGCGGCCGTCGGTGAAGACGGCGGAGCCGATGCCGGTGCCGAGGGTGAGGAGGATGACGGTGCCCTTGCGGCCGCGGCCGGCGCCGAAGGTCATCTCGGCGATGCCGGCGGCGTCGGCGTCGTTGAGGACGGTCACGGGGAGGCCGCCGAGGCGGTCGCGCAGGAGGGTGCCCGCGTCGACGCCGATCCAGGACTTGTCGACGTTGGCGGCGGTGCGGATGGTGGAGCCGGTCACGACTCCGGGGAAGGTGACGCCCACCGGGCCGGTCCAGCCGAAGTGCGCCACGACCTCCGCGACGCAGCCCGCCACACCGTCGGGTGTGGCGGGCTGCGGGGTCAGGACCTTGTGGCGCTCCTCGGCGAGCGCGCCGCGCTCCAGGTCCACGGGGGCGCCCTTGATGCCCGAGCCGCCGATGTCCACTCCGAAGACGTTCATGGACCCACGGTAAGGGCTTCGGCGCGGAGCTACTCCTTGACGGGCGCGGCCGCGGCGAGCTTCTCCGCCTCGGCGCGGAGGTCCTTGTTGCGGAGCTCCTTGGGCAGCGAGAAGGTCAGGGACTCGTCGGCGGTCTTGACGATCTCGACGTCCGCGTAGCCGCGCTCGGCGAGCCACTCCAGGACCTCCTGGACGAGGACGTCGGGGACGGAGGCGCCGGAGGAGAGGCCGACGCTGGTGACGCCCTCCAGCCAGGCCTCGTCGATCTCGGTGGCGAAGTCGACGAGGTACGCGGCGGGGACGCCGGCCTGCTTGGCGACCTCGACCATGCGGATCGAGTTCGAGGAGTTCTTCGAGCCGACGACGATCACCAGCTCGGCCTGGCCGGCGAGCTCCTTGATGGCGATCTGGCGGTTCTGGGTGGCGTAGCAGATGTCGTCGGACGGCGGGGAGATCAGCTGCGGGAACTTCTCCTTGAGCGCGTCGACCGTCTCCATCGTCTCGTCGACCGAGAGCGTGGTCTGGGAGAGCCAGACGACCCGGGAGGGGTCGCGGACCTCGATCTTGGCGACGTCGCCGGGGCCGTCGACCAGCTGGATGTGGTCGGGGGCCTCGCCGGAGGTGCCGATGACCTCCTCGTGGCCCTCGTGGCCGATGAGGAGGATGTCGAAGTCGTCGTTGGCGAAGCGGACGGCTTCCTTGTGGACCTTGGTGACCAGCGGGCAGGTCGCGTCGATGGTCGCGAGGCGGCCCTGGCGGGCCTCCTCGTGGACGGTCGGGGCGACGCCGTGCGCGGAGAACATCACGATGTTGCCCGGCGGGACCTCGGTCGCCTGGTCGACGAAGATCGCGCCCTTCCGCTCCAGGGTCTGGACGACGTACTTGTTGTGGACGATCTCGTGGCGCACGTAGATCGGGGCCCCGTACTGCTCCAGGGCCTTCTCCACGGCGATCACGGCACGGTCGACGCCCGCGCAGTAGCCACGGGGTGCGGCGAGCAGGACACGCTTCGGGCGGTTCGTCGCGGGCGTTGCAGTCATGCGTCCCATCGTAAGGCCGCGTCGGTGAGCGCTTTGATCGGCGTGGTGGCCGAAACTGTCGCCATGGCCGAGGAAACGCAGGTGGCGGCGGACGGGGAGCACACCGGTCTACGTCGGAACCTCGGGTTCCGTGACCTGGTCGTCTACGGGTTGCTCTTCATCGCGCCGATGGCCCCGGTGGGCGTCTTCGGCACGCTCGACGCCAAGTCGGACGGGGCCGTCGCACTGGTGTACCTCGTGGCGACGGTCGCCATGGCGTTCACGGCGTTCAGCTACGCGCAGATGGTGCGGGTCGCGCCGCAGGCCGGTTCGGTGTTCACGTACGCCCGCAAGGGCCTCGGGGCGGGGCCGGGATTCGTCGCCGGGTGGATGGCGATGCTCGACTACCTGCTGATCCCGGCGGTGGCCTACCTCTTCGCGGGCATCGCGATGGAGGCGCTGGTGCCGGAGGTCCACCGGTGGGTGTGGACGGGGATCGCCGTGGTCGTCACCACGCTGCTCAACCTGTGGGGCGTACGGGCGGCGGCCCGGGTCGGCTTCGCGGTGCTCGCCATGGAGATCGTCGTCCTGCTCGTGTTCGTCGTGTCGGCGGTGGTGGTGCTCGTACGGGACGGGGCGCGGCGCGACTGGTGGTCGCCGCTCACCGGGGACACCGGCTTCTCCCTGGCGGCCGTCCTGGGCGCGGTGTCGGTGGCCGTCCTGTCCTATCTGGGCTTCGACGCGATCGCGTCCTTCGCGGAGGAGGTCACCGGCGGCTCGGCGAAGGTGGCGCGGGCGGTGCTGTTCTGCCTGGCCCTCGCGGGCGTGCTCTTCATCGCCCAGTCCTGGCTGGTGGCGCTCCTGGAGCCGGTCTCGTCGGCGGAGCTCGCGGCCGATCCGGGGAAGCAGGGCTCGGCGTTCTACGACGCGGTGGACACGTCCGTCGGCGGCTGGCTGCACGACCTGGTGGCCGTCTCGAAGGCGATCGGCGCGGCCTTCGCGGCGCTCGCCGGGCAGGCGGCCGGCGGGCGGCTGCTCTTCGCGATGGGCCGCGACCGGCGGCTGCCGCACCTGCTCGCCCGTACGGACGGGGGCGTGCCGCGGGTGGCGCTGCTCGTGGCGGCGTCGGTCACGATGATCGCGGCGGTGTGGGCGGCCCGTCGGGACGACGGCCTCGACCACCTCGTGTCGGTGGTCGACGTCGGCGCGCTGACGGCGTTCGTGCTCCTGCACGCGAGCGTGGTGGGGTGGTTCGCCGTCCGCCGGGCGGAGGGGCCGCCGAACGTGCTCAAGCACATCGTCCTGCCCGTGGTCGGCGCGGCGATCCTCGTCGCGGTGATCGTGGAGGCCTCCGTCGCCGCCCAGGTCGTGGGCGTGGTGTGGCTGGGCGTCGGGCTCGTCGTCCTGGCCGTCCAGGGCGCGGCCCGGACCTCCCCGCCCGCGTGACCCGGCCCTCCGCGCGGTCCTGACGTTGTCGTACCGCGCGGTTACGCTCGGTCCATGGGTCTGACTACGTCCGCCGAAGCACCGCTTCCCGTCGGTGAGGTCTCCCGGCTGATCGGGGGGTGGATCGACCGGCTCGGGGCGATCTGGGTCGAGGGGCAGATCACGCAGTTGTCGCGGCGGCCCGGCGCCGGGGTCGTGTTCCTGACGCTGCGGGATCCCTCGCACGACATCTCCATCGGGGTCACCTGCTACCGCAAGGTCTTCGACGCGGTCGCGGACGTCGTGTCGGAGGGCGCCCGGGTCGTCCTGCACGCGAAGCCCGAGTGGTACGCGCCGCGCGGGCAGCTGTCGCTGCGGGCCGTGGAGATCAAGCCGGTCGGGATCGGCGAGCTGCTCGCCCGTCTGGAGCAGCTGAAGCGGAGCCTGGCGTCCGAGGGTCTCTTCGCGCTCGACCGGAAGAAGCCGCTGCCGTTCCTGCCGCACCGGATCGGCCTGGTCTGCGGCCGCGCCTCGGCGGCGGAGCGGGACGTCCTGGAGAACGCGCGGCGCCGCTGGCCGGCCGTCAGCTTCGAGGTGCGCAACGTCGCGGTGCAGGGCGTGAAGGCCGTCCCGCAGGTGATCCAGGCGGTGCGGGAGCTCGACGCGGACGACGAGGTGGACGTGATCGTCGTCGCCCGGGGCGGCGGCAGCGTCGAGGACCTGCTGCCGTTCTCGGACGAGCTGCTCGTCCGGGCGGTGGCCGACTGCCGTACGCCGGTGGTCTCCGCGATCGGCCACGAGCCGGACTCGCCGCTGCTCGACCTGGTGGCGGACCTGCGCGCCTCGACGCCGACGGACGCCGCCAAGAAGGTCGTGCCGGACGTCGGGGAGGAGCTGGACCGGGTGCGCGGCCTGCGGGACCGCGCGCTGCGGACCGTGCGGGGACTCCTGGACCGGGAGGAGCGCGGCCTGGCGCAGGCGCTCGGCCGGCCCGTCATGGAGCATCCGCAGCGCATGGTCGAGGTCCGCGAGGACGAGATCGCCGCGCTGCTCGCCCGCAGCCGGCGGGTGCTCGGGCATCTCCTCGACCGGGCGGACTCCGAGCTGTCGCACACCCGGGCGCGGGTCCGGGCGCTGTCGCCGGCCGCGACGATGGAGCGGGGGTACGCGGTGCTCCAGCGGGCGGACGGCACGGTGGTCCGCTCCCCCGAGGAGGTCGCGGAGGGCGAGGACCTGCGGGCCCGGGTCGCCGAGGGCGAGTTCGCGGTGCGCCGCGTGGCGGCCGACCCGTCCTGACGCGGGGCTGACGCGGGGCTGACGCGGAGAAACAGAGACACAGGGATTCAGAGGAAGCGGACACGGAGGGTGGAGTTCATGGCAGCCGGTACGGAAGAGGCGGCGCTCGGGTACGAGCAGGCGCGGGACGAGCTGATCGAGGTCGTCCGCCGCCTGGAGGCGGGCGGGACGACCCTGGAGGAGTCCCTCGCGCTCTGGGAGCGCGGCGAGGAGCTGGCCAAGGTGTGCCGGCGGCGTCTGGAGGGGGCGCGGGCCCGGCTCGACGCGTCGCTGGCGGCGGAGCGCGCGGGCGAGGCCGTGGAGGCGGAGGACGGGGACGGGGACGACGAGTAGCCCCGGCGCCTCCGCTTCGAGCTCCGACGCGGGCTCCGATGCGGGATCCGACTCGGCTCCGACGCGGGATCCGACTCCTACTCGGGCTCCGACTCGGGCCCTGCCGCGAGCGCCGATGCGGGATCCGGTTCCGGCCTCGTTTCGGGCTTCCGCGCGGTTCGGCGGCGGATCTGCCGTAGACTCGGCGAAGTGAAGCGGATCACTATCCGGATGGATTAGTTGAACTTTCACCAATTCTGGGCGTACTGTCGAGACATCGCTTGAACTTTGTACGAGCGACTCCCCTTGCAGTCCGGAAGGTACGCAGCATGTCTCTCGCCCTTGACCCCGCCGCCCAGGACCTCCTCTTCCGTGAGGCCCGCACCGCCAACACGTTCACCGACGAGCCGGTGACCGACGAGCAGGTCCAGGCGATCTACGAGCTGGTGAAGTTCGGCCCGACCGCCTTCAACCAGTCCCCGCTGCGCATCACGCTGGTCCGCTCCCCCGAGGCCCGCGAGCGCCTGGTCAAGCACATGGCCGAGGGCAACCAGGCCAAGACCTCCTCCGCGCCGCTCGTCGCGATCCTGTCGGCCGACAACGAGTTCCACGAGGAGCTCCCGGCCCTGCTCCCGCACTTCCCGCAGGCCAAGGACATGTTCTTCGCCGAGCGCCCGGTCCGCGAGGGCTCGGCCACGCTGAACGCCGCCCTGCAGGCCGCGTACTTCATCGTGGGCGTCCGCGCCGCCGGCCTGGCCGCCGGCCCGATGACCGGCCTGGACTTCGCCGGCGTCCAGAAGGAGTTCCTGGACGACGACCACACCCCGCTGATGGTGATCAACATCGGCAAGCCGGGCGAGGACGCCTGGTTCCCGCGCTCCCCGCGCCTCTCCTTCGACGAGGTCATCACCACCGTCTGAGCCACGCCGCACCGGCGGGCCGCAGACAGGGCGAAGGCCCCGCACTCGACGAGTGCGGGGCCTTTCCCGTGCGTCCGGGGTGGGGTCGGACCTTCGCGTCCGGCCTGGGCCGGACCTCGCGTCCGGAGGGGGTCAGACCTTGCTCGAGCGGAGCGCGCCGGCCATCTCGGCCAGCCGCTCGAAGGAGGCGGTGCCGGTGACCACGGTCGTCGCGCCGCCGTCGGTGCGGACGAGCGCGTCGTACTTGGGGCCCTCCCAGCGCTGCCAGACCTGGCCGGCCACCGTCTCGGTGCGGCCGGTGTTCTTGGCCCGCTGGGTGACGTCCGGCACATAGGTGTTGGCCGCGGCCGTCGACTGGTGGATCGCCACGTACTGCGTGTCCGGGGAGAGGAAGCCGAGCTGCCAGGCGTCGGCGTTCTCGCGCTTGTACGAGACGACCGTCGCCTTCCAGCCGTCGCCGAGGCCCTCGGGGGCCAGCACCGGATAGGGCGCCGCCCGCTGGGCCGTGAGGAGCTCGACCCGGTAGTCCTTCGCCTTGACCGGTTCGGATTCCTCGCCATGCGGAATGAAGAGATACATCACGCCCGCGGCGACCAAGATCACCCCGAGGGACTGGAACATCCCGCGTACCGTCTGCCTGCCTCGCATACCTGCCACGCCCACCATGGTCGCATCATGGTCTCGTGCTCATACGTGGGCCCCTCTGCTCATTTTGTCGACGTACCGATAGAGTCGCAGCACCCTCTTATTTCCGGCCGTCGCCGTACAGAAAGGTGCGTTCCGATGACCGAGCAGCATCATCTGCCGCCCGAGCTTGTCGTCTCTCCCGAGGCCCCCGACCGCAACCTGGCCCTCGAGCTGGTCCGGGTCACCGAGGCCGCCGCCATGGCCGCCGGCCGCTGGGTCGGCCGCGGCGACAAGATCGGCGCTGACGGCGCCGCGGTCAACGCCATGCGGACCCTGATCTCCACCGTCTCGATGGACGGCGTCGTCGTCATCGGCGAGGGGGAGAAGGACGAGGCCCCCATGCTCTTCAACGGCGAGCGGGTCGGCGACGGTACCGGCGCCGAGGTCGACATCGCCGTGGACCCGATCGACGGCACCACGCTCAACGCCAAGGGCATGCCGAACGCCATCGCCGTCCTGGCCGCCGCCGACCGCGGCGCCATGTTCGACCCGTCCGCGGTCTTCTACATGGACAAGCTGGTCACCGGCCCCGAGGCCGCCGACTTCGTCGACATCAACGCCCCCGTCTCGGTCAACATCCGCCGGGTCGCCAAGGCGAAGAAGTCCTCGCCCGAGGACATCACGGTCGTCATCCTGGACCGCCCCCGCCACGAGGGCATCGTCAAGGAGATCCGCGAGACCGGGGCCCGGATCAAGTTCATCTCGGACGGCGACGTCGCCGGTTCGATCATGGCCGTCCGCGAGGGCACCGGCGTCGACATGCTCATGGGCATCGGCGGCACGCCCGAGGGCATCATCTCCGCCTGCGCCATCAAGTGCCTCGGCGGCGTCATCCAGGGCAAGCTCTGGCCGAAGGACGACGCCGAGCGGCAGAAGGCCCTCGACGCGGGCCACGACCTCGACCGGGTGCTCTCCACCGACGACCTGGTCCGCGGCGACAACGTCTTCTTCGTCGCGACCGGCATCACCGACGGCGAGCTGCTCCGCGGGGTGCGCTACCGCGCCGAGACGGCGACCACGCAGTCGCTGGTCATGCGCTCGAAGTCCGGCACGATCCGCCAGATCGACTCCACGCACCGGCTCTCGAAGCTGCGCGCGTACAGCAAGATCGACTTCGATCGCGCGAAGTAACACCCGAGGGAGCTCCGACGCGACGCGCGACGCGACACATGGCGTGACGCGCGGGCGCGGCGGACGCGCGCGACGACGGTACGAAGAGGGGCGCCCCCATGTGCGGTGGGGGCGCCCCTTCCCGTACGGGCCCGCGGAGACGCGTCCGCGGTTCCCGTCAGCCGGCCTGGGCGATCCGCTCGGTCGCGGCGGCCTTGCGCAGCTCCACCTCGCGCCGCCGGCGCCGGGCCAGGACCACACGGCGCTCCGCCGCGGTGAGCCCGCCCCACACCCCGTACGGCTCGGGCTGGAGCAGCGCGTGCTCACGGCACTCGACCATGACGGGACACCGGGCGCAGACCCGCTTGGCCGCCTCCTCGCGGGCCAGCCGTGCGGCGGTCGGCTCCTTCGACGGAGCGAAGAACAGCCCGGCTTCGTCCCGGCGGCACACCGCCTCCGCGTGCCAAGGGCCTGCCTCGTCCTCCCGGGTGGGCGTGGTGCGCTGAGGGGGGACGGCGGCGACCTGGAGGGGCTGATGCGGCAGTTGCAGCACGGTCTACTCCTGACGACGGCTTCGCGAGCGAGCGGCGATGCACCAGCCCTACCCGCTGTGCGCGTGCCTATGCACTGCGTGCCGCGCCGTTCCGCACTGCGGATACCCGTGGGCGGATTCCGGTCATCGCGCGGCGGTCGGGGCGGTCGCCGGGCCCGGCGTCAGTGGCCGAGGTGTTTGCGCAGCTTGTCCTGGAGGTCGGTGATCCACTTGCCGCGCTTGGGTCTGGCCTCCACGTTCCCGAAGACCGAGTAGCCGTTGATGACGACGACGGGGGCCTGCGGGTCCACGCCCTCCAGGGTCACGACCTCGAAGTTGCCGAAGACGCCGCTGCCGCTGCCGCGCAGGCTGATGTTCTCCGGGACGCGGACCTCGACGTTGCCGAAGATCGAGGTGGCGTTGATGGTGGTGAGCCGCTGGGCGAAGATCGCCTCGGTGAGGTCGACCTCGATGTTCCCGAAGAGCGCGAAGGCGTTCGTCCGGCGGCTCACCCGCCAGCGCCCCTTGCGGGTGGTGCTGGAGAAGATCGCGATGAGGTTGTCCGCGGGGCCCTCGGAGTCCTCGGCGGACCACGCGTAGGCCGGCTCGGGCTCCTTGCGCGTCCGGGCGGACGGCAGGTCGCGGACGATCGGCTCCAGCTCCCCGACCGTCTTGGCCCGGTAGACCGCGTCGATCCGGTCCGAGTGCTCCTCGGGGTCGAGCCGCCCCTCGGCCAGGGCGTCCCTGAGGATGTCCGCGATCCGGTCCCGGTCCGCGTCCGAGGCCCGCAACGCGCCCTGCGGGTCGGCGAAGGCGGTCTCCGCGGGGGCGGTCTCGGCGGGGGCGGCCGGCCGCTGCGGCTGCGGCTGCTTCTCGGGTTCGGGCTGCTTTTCGAGGTCCACGGTGCCAGCCTAGCGAAACGCGATAGATCGCGACCAGGGGGCGGGGCCGGGCCTGTGGACGAAAGCCTCCGAGCACCCGAACACCCCCAAGTGAGCCTTACCTCACAGGATCGGCGCGCCGCCCTCGTTCTACGCTTGAGGGCGCGCGGCCAACGGAGGCGGCGCTGCTGTCTGCCGAGTGAGGAATGGCCGCCGTCATGCCAGAGTTTGCGTACTCCGATCTGCTCCCGCTGGGAGAGGACACCACGCCCTACCGCCTGGTGACCTCCGAAGGTGTCTCCACCTTCGAGGCCGACGGCCGTACGTTCCTCAAGGTGGAGCCCGAGGCCCTGCGGCAGCTGGCCGCCGAGGCGATCCACGACATCCAGCACTTCCTGCGCCCGGCCCACCTGGCGCAGCTGCGCCGGATCATCGACGACCCCGAGGCCTCGTCGAACGACAAGTTCGTCGCGCTGGACCTGCTCAAGAACGCGAACATCGCCGCCGCGGGCGTCCTGCCGATGTGCCAGGACACGGGCACCGCGATCGTGATGGGCAAGCGCGGCCAGAACGTGCTGACCTCCGGCCGCGACGAGGAGGCCCTGTCCAAGGGCATCTACGACGCGTACACCAAGCTGAACCTGCGGTACTCGCAGATGGCGCCGGTGACCATGTGGGAGGAGAAGAACACCGGCTCGAACCTGCCCGCGCAGATCGAGCTGTACGCGACCGACGGCGGCGCGTACAAGTTCCTCTTCATGGCCAAGGGCGGCGGCTCGGCCAACAAGTCCTTCCTCTACCAGGAGACGAAGGCCGTCCTCAACGAGGCGAGCATGATGAAGTTCCTGGAGGAGAAGATCCGCTCGCTCGGCACGGCCGCCTGCCCGCCGTACCACCTGGCGATCGTCGTCGGCGGCACGTCGGCCGAGTTCGCGCTCAAGACCGCGAAGTACGCCTCCGCGCACTACCTGGACGAGCTGCCCACCGAGGGCTCGGCCGAGACCGGCCACGGCTTCCGCGACAAGGAGCTGGAGGAGAAGGTCTTCGAGCTGACGCAGAAGATCGGCATCGGCGCCCAGTTCGGCGGCAAGTACTTCTGCCACGACGTCCGCGTGGTCCGCCTCCCCCGCCACGGCGCCTCGCTGCCCGTCGCCATCGCCGTCTCCTGCTCGGCCGACCGCCAGGCCGTCGCGAAGATCACCGCCGAGGGCGTCTTCCTGGAGCAGCTGGAGACCGACCCGGCGCGCTTCCTGCCGGAGACGACCGACGAGCACCTCTCCGAGGAGAGCGACGTCGTCACCATCGACCTGAACCAGCCGATGGACGACATCCTCGCCGAGCTGACCAAGTACCCGGTCAAGACCCGGCTGTCCCTGAACGGCCCGCTGGTCGTGGCGCGCGACATCGCGCACGCCAAGATCAAGGAGCGCCTGGACGCGGGCGAGGAGATGCCGCAGTACCTGAAGGACCACCCGGTCTACTACGCGGGTCCGGCGAAGACCCCCGAGGGCTACGCCTCCGGTTCCTTCGGCCCGACGACGGCCGGCCGCATGGACTCGTACGTGGAGCAGTTCCAGGCCGCGGGCGGCTCGAAGGTGATGCTGGCCAAGGGCAACCGCTCCGGTCAGGTCACCGCCGCGTGCGGCGCGCACGGCGGCTTCTACCTGGGCTCGATCGGCGGCCCGGCGGCCCGTCTCGCGCAGGACTGCATCAAGAAGGTCGAGGTCGTCGAGTACGAGGAGCTCGGCATGGAGGCGGTCTGGAAGATCGAGGTCGAGGACTTCCCGGCGTTCATCGTCGTGGACGACAAGGGCAACGACTTCTTCCAGAACCCGGCGCCGGAGCCGACGTTCACGCACATCCCGGTGCGGGGTCCCGGCCTCGGCTGATCCCCTGACGCTCCGGCGAAGCCTCCGTTCCCCCGGGAACGGGGGCTTCGTCGTTCTCCGCTCAGAAAGTCGCTACCGACCGGTAGCCCTCCCGTCGCCTACTGGTCAGTATGGGTCGCGAGCATGTCAACCACTGAGCCGGTCGACCCTCGGGAGCCCCCCATGCCCTCCGCCAAAACCACCGCCGCCGCCACCCTCGGCCTGGCCGCCGTCCTCGTCGTCGGGCCCGCGCCCGCGGCCTCGGCGGCCGACCCCGACACCCACGTGACGTCGGCCGCGGCCCTCGCGGACGTCGACTACGGAACCTGGCGCCGCGACGTGGCGGCCGTCGTCGCCGAGGCCCGCCCGTACATCGAGAAGCGCTCCGAGAACGCCGGCCGCGAGAAGCAGGCGATCGTCCTCGACATCGACAACAGCTCCCTGGAGACGGACTTCCACCCGTTCTGGGAGCTGCCGACCCCGGCCATCGCGGACGTGCGCGCCCTCGTCCAGGACGCCCACGCGCGCGGGGTGGCGGTCTTCTTCGTGACCGCCAGGCCCGGCATCATCCAGTCGCTGACGGACTGGAACCTGAAGAAGTCCGGGTACCCGGTTGACGGCCTGTACGTGCGGAACCTGCCCGACCTGTTCGCGGAGGTCAGCGCGTACAAGACCGCGAAGCGCGCGGAGATCGAGGCCAAGGGCTACACGATCATCGCGAACATCGGCAACAACACCACCGACCTCGTCGGCGGCCACGCCGAGCGCGCGTTCAAGCTCCCGGACTACGGCGGCAAGCTGTCCTGACCGGAGGCCTCCGGAGGGCCCTGGCCTAACGGACGGTGATGTGGAACTCCATCTGCTCGTAGTCGCCGTCGGGGGTGGTCCGGATATAGCCGCGGGCGCTCTTGAAGTCACCGGTTCCGCCGGTGACGGCGACGTCGTAGGCGGAGGGCGCCGCGGCCGAGGTGTCGAAGGTGACGAGGGCCTGGGCGGTGATCTGTCCGCCCGGTCCTCCGTTCAGGACGAAGGTGCCGACGCAGTTCACGTCCGCCTGGGTGCCCGAGACGCGTACGACGGCGCAGGTGACGCCGTCGCGGCCGACCTTGGAGCCGCCCTTGGTCTTGTACAGGTCGTCGGCGACGGTGAAGACGTCGCCGACCTTGGGCGGCGGGCCGCTCTCGTCGGTTCCCTCGCCCGGGACCTCCTTGGCGTAGAGCGTGAACTCGAACCCGTCTCCGTTGTCGGCGTGGACCGGAGCGGCGGCGGCGCCGAAGGCGACGGCCGCGACCGTACAGGCGCCGAGCGCGCCGATCCTCCTGAAGGTGCGGGTCATGTCCTGCCTCCCGGTGGGAGTGGGGGTCCCCCCACGGCATGCTTCACATTGTGCGGCGCTCCCCGCGCGTTCGCCCGTCCGGGCGAATCGCCGCACCCGCGGTCGGCGATCATGACGGCATGCGAGAGAGAGCACTTCCGATACGCGCGGCGGTCCCCGTCGCCCTGGCGGCGGCCGGGCTGCTGCTGACCGGCTGCGGTACGACTCCGGCGCCCGTGGCCCCGGCGCGCACCGCCGCGCCGAAGGCCGGGGCGTCGAACGCCGCGGCCCCGACGGCCGGGGTTCCCAAGGCCGCCGCCACCCTGGGCGGGCCGGGGACGGCCTGCGCGCTGCCCGTCTCGTTCGCGCTGGCGGAGCGGTGGGAGCCGGAGGCGATCGACGATCCGGAGAACCCGGAGTTCGCGGCGCTGACGCGGCAGGGTCCCGCGGTCGTCCGCTGCGAGGTGGACGCCAAGGGGGCCGGGCACGTGGGCTACCTGCGGATCTGGACGGCGGGCAAGGGCCCCGCGCGGACCGCGCTCGAAGGCTTCGTGAAGGCCGAGCGGAAGACCTCGAAGGTCGCCTACCGGGAGACCGGGGCCGGTGCGCTGCCGGCCACCGAGGTCACGTACACCGTGGCGAACGAGCTGATGGAGGAGTCGAAGGAGGAGCGGGCCTTCGCCGTCTCCACCTCGAAGGGGGTCGTCATCGTCCACCTCGGCGGGCTCGACACCGACGAGCACCGGGCGATGATCCCGGCGTACGAGCTGGCGAAGTCGACCCTGAAGGCGCTCTGACCGCTCGGGGACCCCGGGTCTCCGCGCGGGACCGTGGCCCCCGCCCCGCACCGGACGGGGGCCACGGCGTCTCCGGGGCCCTACGCGAACCGCTGGTTCGCGGAGCCGTTGCAGCTCTGGAGCCTGATCGGCTCCTTCGCCGCGCCCTGGGTGAGGCAGAGGCCGGTCGCGGCGGCGGGGCGGACGGTGGCGCCGTCGCGGACGAACTTCTGGTTGGCGGCGCCGCTGCAGTTCCAGACGATGAGCGCCTTGCCGGCCTGGTAGGCGGCGCCCGGCACGTCCAGGCAGCGGTCCTGGGTGAGCTGGGTGTGGAGGGTCTGCCGGGCGGAGTCGTACCACCAGCCCTGGTTGCGGCCGCCGTGGCAGTCCCAGCCGAGGACGGCGGTCCCGTTGGCGGACTCGGACGCGTTGACGTCCAGGCAGTTGCCGGTCGCCTGGTTCGTGAGCGGCCGGTAGGCGTCGTCCCAGGCGACCGGGAAGAGCGTGGGGGTGCCGGAGGAGTTGACGTCGGCGCAGCTCGCCTCGCGCTGACCGGAGTTGTAGATCTGCGTCAGGCAGGACGCGAAGGCGGCGTGGCCGCTCTTGTTGGGGTGGAAGGACTGCCGGACGGAGTTCTCGTCGATGCCGCCGGGCTTGGAGAGGTCGATGTAGAGGCCCCGGGCCCAGGTGTCCTCCATGCAGACCTCGTGGCCGTGGAAGAGCCGCGAGTTGTCGAGGAAGACGGCCCCGGTGGAGGCGGCGGCCTTGCGCATGCCGCGTTCGAAGGCCGGGACGGCGGTGTTGCGGCCCCACTTGGTGTCGGAGTCGTAGCCCATGCCGCCGCAGATCAGCTTGCCGGGGAAGTTCGGGTTGTCGTTGAAGTCGGGGCCGATCGGGCTGGGGTAGCCCATGACGACGAGCTTGTAGTCGCCGTCGGCGTATCCGGCGTCGCGCATGACGGTCTTCAGGTCGCGCACGGTCTGCTCGACCTTGGGGACGAGCGCGTCGACGCGGGCCTGCCAGCCGGGGGCGTACTTGGGCTCGCAGGTGCCCTGGCTGAGCACGTAGCGCTGGACGCAGTCGGTCATGACGGGCCCGAACTGCAGGTCGTCGTTGGCTCCGGCGACGAGGAGGACCATCTTGATCCGGGTGTTGCGGGCCTTGATCGCGAGGTTGTCGCTCTGGACCAGCTCGTCGGCGTACTGCTTGGAGCCGCCGATCCGGATGTTGCCGGTGTACGCGCCGGAGCAGGCCACGTTGAAGGTGAGGTCCGCGGGGATCCCGGTGCGGTGGATGGCGGCGTCGGGCGAGCGGTGGCACCAGTTGGTGGGGCCGTTGGTGGGGGACTCGTAGGTGCCGACGCCCTCGCCGGAGATCTCGCTGTCGCCGAGCGAGATCAGGCCGGTCCTGCGCTGGGCGAGCGGGCGCTCGGCCGGGTCGCCGTAGATCTTCACGGCCTCGGCGGCGCGGATCGCCTCCAGCTCGGGGGAGAGCGGCGTGGAGGTGATTCCGGCCGTGGTGCTCGTGTCGACCGCGCCGGCGGGGGCCGCGGCGGTCATGCTGCCGAGGGCCGCCGCGGCGGCGGCGACGGCGACGACGGGCCAGCGGAGTCTGTACCTGGTGCGCTTCATTGCGCCTCCTGGAAGTGGGGTTACCCACGGTTTTTACTGGCCGGTACGCGCCTTGGGAATACATCGAACAAGACAAGTGCTCATCTTTTTCAGGGGGTTGGGAGTCGCCCCCCGCACAGCACAGCCAGGAGGTTGGGAAAATGAACGACACCGAGGACTACCGGATCGAGCACGACTCCATGGGCGAGGTACGGGTCCCCGCCCACGCCAAGTGGCGGGCCCAGACCCAGCGGGCGGTGGAGAACTTCCCCATCTCGGGCCAGCGCCTGGAGCGCACCCACATCGAGGCCCTGGCCCGGATCAAGGCCGCCGCCGCCAAGGTCAACGCCGCACTGGGCGTCATCGACGAGGACCGCGCCGAGGCCATCGCCTCGGCCGCCGACGAGGTCGCCGAAGGCCGCTGGGACGAGCACTTCCCCGTGGACGTCTTCCAGACCGGCTCGGGCACCTCCTCCAACATGAACACCAACGAGGTCATCGCCACCCTCGCCACCGAACGGCTCCCCGCGGGCCGCGAGGTCCACCCCAACGACCACGTCAACGCCTCGCAGTCGTCCAACGACGTCTTCCCGTCCTCCATCCACATCGCGGCCACCGCCGCCGTCACCCACGACCTGATCCCCGCCCTCGACCACCTGGCCACCGCCCTGGAGCGAAAATCGGCCGAATTCACGACGGTGGTGAAGTCCGGCCGCACCCATCTGATGGACGCCACCCCGGTCACCCTCGGCCAGGAGTTCGGCGGGTACGCGGCCCAGGTCAGGTACGGCGCCGAGCGGCTGCGCACCGCACTCCCCCGGCTCGCCGAACTCCCCCTCGGCGGCACGGCGGTGGGCACCGGCATCAACACCCCGGCCGGCTTCTCCGCCGCCGTCATCGCCGAGGTCGCCCGCGCGACCGGACTGCCGCTGACCGAGGCCCGCGACCACTTCGAGGCGCAGGGCGCCCGGGACGGCCTGGTCGAGACGTCCGGGCAGCTCCGCACCCTCGCCGTCTCCCTCACCAAGATCGCCAACGATCTGCGCTGGATGTCCAGCGGCCCGCGCACCGGCCTCGCCGAGATCAACCTCCCCGACCTCCAGCCCGGTTCGTCGATCATGCCGGGCAAGGTGAACCCGGTGATCCCCGAGGCCGTCCTCATGGTCGCCGCGCAGGTGACCGGAAACGACACCACGGTCGCGGTGGCCGGCGCCGCCGGGAACTTCGAGCTCAACGTGATGCTGCCGGTCATGGCCAAGAACCTCCTGGAGTCCGTACGGCTGCTCGCCAACGCCTCCCGGCTGCTCGCCGACCGCACGGTCGACGGCATCACCGCCAACGTCGAGCGCGCCCGCGAGTACGCCGAGTCCTCACCCTCCGTGGTCACCCCGCTGAACAAGTACATCGGGTACGAGGAGGCCGCCAAGGTCGCCAAGAAGTCCCTCGCCGAGCGGAAGACCATCCGCGAGGTCGTCATCGAGTCCGGCTACGTCGAGCGGGGCGACCTCACCGTCGAGCAGCTGGACGAGGCGCTCGACGTCCTGCGGATGACCCGCCCGTAGCGCGCACCGCCCCGCCGGAAGCGCCCGCGCCCCGTCGGCGCGCCGCAAGCGACCGGCGGGTAGCTGACTCATCCGTGACCCGTACCGCAGCGGTCGTGGGAGCGCGCCCCTAAGATCTGCGCATGACAGGATCGGGCGGCTCTCAGCACTGGGCGCCGGGGGATCACATCCTCTGGCGCTACCGCGGCAACGGCACCGGCGAGGTGCACATCTGCCGGCCGGTGACCGTCGTCCAGGACACGCCCGAGCTGCTCGCGGTCTGGATGGCGCCCGGCACCGAATGCGTACGCCCCGTGCTCGCCGACGGCACCGCGGTGCACGAGGAGCCGCTCGCCACCCGCTACACCGCCCCGCGCACCACGGAACGCGCGCGCTGGTTCGGCAGCGGGGTGCTGAAGCTGGCGCGTCCCGGCGAGCCGTGGTCCGTGTGGCTGTTCTGGGAGCGCGGCTGGCGCTTCCGCAGCTGGTACGTGAACCTGGAGGAGCCGCGGGTCCGCTGGTCCGGCGGCTTCGACTCCGAGGACCACTTCCTCGACATCTCCGTCTACCCCGACCGCAGCTGGCTGTGGCGGGACGAGGACGAGTTCGCGCAGGCCCAGCGGTCCGGCCTGATGGGCCCCGAGCAGGCGGCGCGGGTACGGGCCGCCGGACAGCGGGCGGTGGAGCGGATCCACGCGTGGGGCGCGCCGTTCGCGGACGGCTGGGAGGACTGGCGGCCCGATCCGGGATGGAAGGTTCCGGAGCTGCCGGCCGACTGGGACCGCACTCCGGCGCACACGGCGCCGTGAGACCCTTGATGCGCCCCCGGGGTTCAAACGTAGGATCGTCCTCCGCACGGCACAAGCGCATCGCACAGCCCGTCGCACCGACCGAACAGCACGCCAACGACTCAGTACGGCGCAGGACCTGACCACAAGTCATCCACGAGGGGGAGAACAGTGCCGGACGTGTGCCCGGGTGTTCCGGCCCCTGCCGTTGCCGCGACTCGCGGAGCGTCCACATCCGCTGCATACGAGGGGTTTATCCCCGCCGAAGGCGCGGCATCGGCGAGAAGAGCGAGTGCATCGCACCACCGGCCCGGACGGACGGAACCCCACGCGTGACGGAGCATCCCACCTCCCACGAAGGCCGGCAGCCCCTGGCTGCCCGGCCGCAGGAACGCGCGCGCCCTCGCCAGGAGGCGGCGGCCGGCCTGCCCTCCGACCTGCCCGCGCAGCCGGGCGGACCGGCGGGCCGGACGGCCCCCGCCCCCGGTACGGACACGCCGACGGCGCCCGGCCGGACGGCGACGCCCGGCCAGGCCGCGCCCCCGGGCCCGACGGCCGCGCCCACCGGCAACGGCGGCCCGGCGGGAGCCGGCACCGGCACCCCGGGCTCGCCGCACTCCCCCGGCTCTCCGCATCCCACGGGCCCCGCGGGCGGACCGGGCGGCCCCGGTGCGCCCGGCGGTCCCGGAGCCGTGGCCGTCGCCGTGGCCCCGCAGCCGCCCGGCGGCGCCCGGGGCGGGGACACCGCCGGGCGGCGCGAGGGCGACCGGCTGCGGTTCGTCGGCGCCGCGACCCGGCGCATCGCGCGCGGCATCGACCTGGACGAGATCGTGCTCGGTCTGTGCCGGGCCACCGTGCCGACCTTCTCGGACGAGATCCTGGTCTACCTCCGCGATCCCCTGCCGGTCGGCGACGAGCGGCCGGTGGCGCCGTTCGTGCTGCGGCTGCGCCGCACGGACCGGCTCCGGTTAAGCGAACTGGAGGGCGAGGAACTGGTCCTCGTGCCCGACCCGGATCCGACCCCCGCGGCCGAACTCTGCGAGGTGCGGTCCGGCGGTGCGCTGGCCGAGGTGCTGCGCGGGGTGCGGCCGGTCTTCGGCGACTCCGCGGCCGCGAAGGCCGCGCTCGGCGAGCTGCTCGGTGCCGACCATCCGCTGCCCGGCGGGCTGCGGGCGGTCCTCGCGCCGCTGCGCGGCCGGCGCCGGGTGATCGGCGCGGCCGTGTTCCTGCGCCGCCCCGAGCGGGCCGGCTTCGAGCCGAACGACCTGCTCGTCGCGGCGCAGCTCGCCACGCACACCGCGCTCGGCATCGACAAGGCCGTGCTCTACGGCCGCGAGGCGTACATCGCGGACGAGCTCCAGCGGACGATGCTGCCGGACTCGCTGCCGCAGCCGACCGGCGTGAAGCTGGCCTCCCGCTACCTGCCGGCGGCCGAGACGGCCCGGGTGGGCGGCGACTGGTACGACGCGATCCCGCTGCCCGGCAGCAGGGTCGCCCTGGTCGTCGGCGACGTCATGGGCCACTCCATGACCTCGGCGGCGATCATGGGCCAGCTGCGCACCACCGCGCAGACCCTGGCCGGCCTCGACCTGCCGCCGCAGGAGGTCCTGCACCACCTGGACGAGCAGGCGCAGCGGCTCGGCCAGGACCGGATGGCGACCTGCATGTACGCGGTGTACGACCCTGTCTCGCACCGGATCACGGTGGCCAACGCGGGCCATCCGCCGCCGATACTGCTCCACCTGGGCGGGCGCGCCGAGGTGCTGCGGGTGCCGCCCGGCGCCCCGATCGGGGTGGGCGGGGTCGACTTCGAGGCGGTCGAGCTGGACGCCCCCGCGGGCGCCACGCTGCTCCTGTACACGGACGGCCTGGTCGAGTCCCGGCTGCGGGACGTGTGGACCGGGATCGAGCAGCTGCGGGAGCGCCTGGCGGCGACCGCGCAGCTGACCGGCCCCGACCACTCGCCGCCCCTGGAGGCGCTCTGCGACGACGTCCTCGACATGCTGGGCCCCGGCGACCGGGACGACGACATCGCGCTGCTCGCGGCCCGTTTCGACGGGATCGCGCCGAGCGACGTGGCGTACTGGTTCCTGGAGCCGGAGGACGCGGCCCCGGGGCGGGCCCGGCGGCTCGCCCGGCGGGCACTGGCCCGCTGGGACCTGGAGGAGCTGACGGACTCGGTCGAGCTGCTGATCAGCGAGGTCGTGACGAACGCCGTGCGGTACGCGGAGCGGCCGGTGACGCTGCGTCTGCTGCGGACGGACGTGCTGCGCTGCGAGGTCGGCGACGACTCGCCGCAGCTGCCCCGGCAGCGGCGGGCGCGGGACACGGACGAGGGCGGTCGCGGTCTCTTCCTGGTGAACCGGCTGGCCCGGCGGTGGGGGGCGACCCGGCTCTCGGGCGGCAAGGTGGTCTGGTTCGAGCTGGCCACCCGGAGCTGAGCCACCCGGAGCGGGTTGCGCCCCGGAGCCGGTGCGCCCCGGACCGAGGTGCCCTGAGCCGGGCCCCGCGAGACCCGTACGACGAAGGCCGGACCCCCGAGGGGGTCCGG
>NZ_JBHJQI010000023.1:55899-81565 GCF_042262805.1 Streptomyces sp. NPDC056361 | reverse complement strand
GAGAGGGGCTCTCTCCGCGGTCCCGGGGCGACGGGCGTGCGTCTGCCGGGCGGCGCGCCTAGCGGGAGACGAGGGCCTCCAGCTTGGGCACGATCTCGGCGGGCGTCGGCAGCGTCGAGATCTCCTTGGCGAGGAACTGCGTCCGCTCGGTGTAGCTCGGGTTCTCCAGGAGCTCCTTGCAGGCGGCCGCGATCGTCGCGCCGGGCGCCTGGTCGGGCTGCTCCTGCACCGGCCACAGGGTCTTGCCGGCGCCGAACCCGGTGATCGCCTTGGCGATCGACTCCCGGTGGTAGTTCGGGGGGAACTCCGGGGGGTTCTCCGGGATGATCAGCTGCGGCACGCCGTTGGCCATCAGGGTCGTGGCCGTGGTCGCGCCACCGTGGTGGACCGCCAGGTCGCAGGTGGCCGCGGCGACGTCCATCGGGATCCAGCCGACGCGGGCGTCGCCCAGCTGCCCGCCGAAGCGCTCGGCGGCACCGGGGGAGGCGGCGATGAGGACCTCGGCCCCCAGCTTGTTCAGCTCGCTGACCAGCAGCGGCATGGACCAGCCCGGGTCGCGGAACATCAGGCTGCGGAAGCCCGAGGTGACGAGCACACGACGACGGCCTTCCGGCTTCGTGTACATCCAGCGCTCCAGGCGGCGCTGCGGGTTGCTGGGGATCCAGCGGATCGGCTGGGCCGTGGGGTCGTGGGACGGCCGCAGCGACGGCGGGGTGGAGTCGAGGAGCAGGTCGGGCTTGAGCAGCCCGTCCACGCCCAGGCGCTCCAGCTCGGGCCGGAGCTCCGCCTCCGCACCCGGGTCGATGCCGGTGAGCGGGATGCCCAGGTACTCGACCTGGCGGACGTACGGGACCTTGAGGTGCGCGGCGAGCAGCATCGCCGCGTAGCTCTGCGAGCTGCCGACGATGACGTCGGGGGTCCAGTCCTTCGACAGTTCGAGGAGGGACTCGACGCCGGCCAGACCCATGCGGGCGAAGCCGCGGCCCTGGCCGAACATCTCCTCGTCACCGAGCTCGCGGGGGAACCGCAGGCCCTTGCCGGGGTTCGTGATCCGCATGAAGTGCCGGATCGGGTCGACCGTGTAGCAGAACGTGGGGATTCCGATGGCCTCCGCGGTATCCACCCACGGTTCGTGGGCGGCCAGCATGACCTGGTGACCCGCGTTCCGTGCGGCCGTCGCCAGCGGTGCGGCGGCGTAGAAGGTGGCCTGGCTGCCCGTGGTGATGAACAGGATTTTCATGGCACTCCGGATGCTTTTCGTAGACGCGGCCTGACGTATTTGTGAACAGCACCGATGTTCCACAGCGCGCGCTTTTCCTGTCAAACAGCCTTTCTCAAAGGCGAGGGCGTTCGATTGCGGATTTCGCGCAGTTGAACACGGTGAACACTCGACCCTGTTGCCGCCGCACCGGGTCCTGACCACCATATGGTCAGGACGTGCAGGCGAGAAAGCCTCTTAAAAAGCGGATACAGAAAGTCGGTGGCCCCATGAACACGCTGATCTACAACGCCCGAATGGCTCTCCGGGACGTCATGGAAGTCAACATCTACACGCAGGGCAACGACAAGGTGTATCTGACCGTTTTCCCGGACCTGATCTGGGAGGGCACCGAGGAGACCCACACCGAGAAGGTCGTCCACGGCATCGTCGAGCGCCTGCACGACATGGACCTGGCGCTCGCCGGCGGCGACGACGACATCAAGACCCTCGTGAACTCCGGCGTCGTGGAGATCGTCCGCAAGGTCGCCTGAAATCCGGTGCGCCGCGCCGTCGCTTCCGGCGGGCCCGCGGCCATTCCTGAGGAGGTACGACGGTCGTGATCGCTCGTTATGCATTGCCCGAGATGGCGGAGCTCTGGTCCGACCAGGCCCGCTACACCACCTGGGCCGAGGTCGAGGTGCTGGCCTCGGAGGCCCAGGCGCTGCTCGGGCGGGTTCCCGAGGCCGCCCTGGAGGACATCCGGCGGGCCCGGGTGCCGGCGGCGGCGCGCGTCGCGGAGCTGGAACGGGAGAGGGACCACGAGATCCTCTCCTTCCTGTCCGCGTTCTGCGAGGACCTGCCGGACGACTCCGCCCGCTGGGTGCACCTCGGGATGACGAGCTACGACCTGGTGGACACGGCGCTCGGGCACACCCTGGCCCGGGCCTGCGACCTCCTGATCGGCGCCGCGGAGCGGCTGCGCGGGGTGCTGGTCGACAAGGCGGTCGAGCACTGGGACACGGCGTGCATCGGGCGCACCCACGGCATGCACGCCGAACCCACCACCTTCGGCCACAAGATCGCCGGCTTCGCCTTCGCGGTCGACCGGTCGATCCGGCGGCTCGTGGACGCGCGGGAGCAGGTCGCGGTGGGCACGATCTCCGGCTCCGTCGGGACGTACGCGCTGATCGACCCCTTCGTCGAGCAGCACGTGTGCGCCGCGCTCGGCCTCGGCGTGGAGCCGGCGCCCAGCCAGGTCGTGGCCCGCGACCGGCACGCCCAGCTCGTCCAGGCGATCGCGACCCTCGGCGCCTGCGTCGAGCAGATCGCCGTCGAGGTCCGGCTGCTGTCCCGCAGCGAGGTCCGCGAGGTGGAGGAGCCGCGTACGGCCGCCTACCAGGGGTCGAGCGCCATGCCGCACAAGCGGAACCCGACGACCAGCGAGCGGCTCTCCGGCCTCGCCCGGCTGCTGCGCGGCTACGCCGGGACGATGCTGGAGAACGTGGCGCTCTGGCACGAGCGGGACCTCTCCCACTCGTCCGTCGAACGGGTCGTCCTGCCCGACGCGTTCACCATCGCGCACTACCAGGTGACCGCGGCCGCCGACCTCGTCCGGAACCTCCAGGTGTTCCCGGACCGGATGCGGTCCGCGATCGACCAGACCAACGGTCTCGCGTACAGCTCCGCCGTCCTCGCCGACCTCCTGGAGGGCGGCAGCGAGCGGGAGAAGACCTACCGCATGATCCAGGACGCCGCGAACGGCGAGGACTTCTTCACCCTGCTCAGGACCGAGGGGATCGACGCCGATCCCGTCGGGCCCGAGCGCTACCTGGTACACCACGACGTCATCTACAAGCGGTTGGAGAACCTTCGTGAGCTGGAGCATTGAGCGGGAGAACGGCCCCGACCTAGACCTCGGGGACGTTCTGAGGGTCTACCGCGATTCGGGCCTCGGCGAGCGCCGGCCGGTCGAGGAGACCGAGCGCATGGCCGCCATGGTGCGCAACGCGAACCTGGTCGTCACCTGCCGCGTCGACGGCGAACTCGTGGGCATCGCCCGCAGCATCTCGGACTTCTCCTACGTGACCTACCTGTCCGACATCGCCGTCGTCCGCGACCACCAGCGCTCGGGCATCGGCCGCGAACTCATCGACGCGACCCGCAAGGAGGCACCGCAGGCCAAGATCGTCCTGCTGTCGGCGCCCGCGGCGACCGAGTACTACCCGCACATCGGCTTCACCGCCCACCAGTCGGCCTGGGTCCTGAACCCCTGAGCCGCCCCCGTCCGTCGGTGCCCGCGTCCGTCCCCCGGCGCGGGCACCGGCACGTCCGCCCCGAGGACCCGTCAGTGGTGGCCGCCGCCGTGCAGGTGCGCGGCCGGGGTCACCACGAGGGGGCGCATCATGTGCTGCTCGTGCTCCAGCATGTGGCAGTGGTGCACGCCCCGGCCGACGACCGGGAAGCGGACGGCCACGGTGACCAGTTCGCCCGGGGTGCCGTTCGGGCCGGGCACGATCTGGCCCGCCGTGCCGACCCGGATGACGTCCTTCTCCCCGAGCTCGTGCGGTTCCAGCGCCGACGTCGCCTTGAAGGCGATCGGCCGGGCCGAGCCGCGGGCGATCCGGTCGAAGCCGGTGATGTCGTAGCTCTCCCGGGACATCACCTGGAAGTGGGCCAGGTGGATGTGCATGGGGTGGGGCGCGGCCGTGAGGTTGAGGTACTTCCAGATCTCGGTGCCGCCGTGCGCCGTGGTGATCGTGTTGCCGTCGTCGTACGCCATCGACGTCCGGCGCAGCGTGGTGACGGTGCCCTCGGCGTCGCGGACCTGGACGACGCCGGCGGCCGGGAAGGCCAGGCCCGCCGGGTCGATCTCCTCCATCTCCCAGAGCTCCGGCATGTTCCCCGTGCCGGGGCCGACCGTCACGATCCACCGGTGCCCGTGGTCGTGCGGCAGGTCGTCGTGGGTGAGCCGCTTGAAGGTGGGCGAGAGGACCTCGGGCAGCGTGAACTTCCCGGCGGGCTTCCGGTCGGCGACGCGGAACTGCATGACGTCGGGCTCCAGGAGGTCGTTGCGCCGGTCCGGGGCGCCGGGCGCGACGCCCTGGAGGGTGTTGACCAGCTTCACCGCCCGCCCGCGGAACGCGCTGAAGTCGACCAGCACGTCGGCGCGTTCGCCGGGGGAGAGGTTGAGCGCCCCGTCGACCGCCACGGGCCGGTCGATCAGGCCGTGGTCGGTCCCGATGACCTGGAGCGCGCCCGGCACCGGCAGGCCGTCCGCGAGGAGCATCAGCCGGTAGATCCGGGAGTTCGCGGTGTTGACGATCCGGAACCGGTACCAGCGCGGATCGACCTCCAGGTAGGGCCAGACCACGCCGTTGACCAGGGTGTACGGGGCGGCGTGCGGGCGCATCAGCCGCTGCGCGCCGACCATCTCCACCTTGTGGAGCAGCCGGCCGGTGAGCGCGCCCGAGGCGTCCGTCGCGAAGTTGCGGTCGGCGAGGACCAGCGGCACGTCGTGCGCGCCCCTGGGCAGGCCGATCGCCCGCTCCTCGGCGTTGCGCGAGACGAACACGCCCGCGAGTCCGGCGTACACGCTGAAGCGGCTGAGGTGGTGGGTGTGGTCGTGGTACCAGAGCGTCGTCGCGGCCTGGGCGTTCGGATACGCCGACAGCTGGACGTCGCCGGGGCCGATCAGGTTCTCCATCCAGCCGTCGTTGCCGCCGCCGGTCAGCATGCCGTGCAGGTGCGCGGCGCCCCACGGCGGCATCGACGCCACCCCGGCGACCTCCTGGCAGTTCTCCGCGCCGGGGTAGTTGGAGAGCGGGTCGGTCATCGGTCCCTTGGCCTGGCCGAAGTCGACGGCGCTCACGGGTATGTCGCCGGTCAGGTGGTTCTCCCAGGCGACCCGCAGCGGCCGGCCGCTGACCGTCTCGATCGTGGGGCCCGGGTAGGAGCCCTCGTAGGTCCACATCGGCACCGGCGGGAGCTCGGAGTGCACGGTGACGTCGGCGGTGCGCATGCGCACGGTCAGCTCGTCGTGGTCGCCGCGCCCGCGGGGACGGAGCACCGGCGGTATCCGCAGCGGGTCCTTGAACTTCGTCAGCATCAGACCGGCCGCCGACGCCTCGGGCCCGCCGGGGGCGGCTACGGCCGCGGCCCCCGGCCTGGTGAAGCCGGGGACCGCGGCGACCATGGCGGCCAGGCCGGCGGCGGAGCCGTAGCGGAGCACGGTACGCCGGTTCGGTCCGGGAAGGTCGTTTCCTTCGGGATGTGTCGGTTCCATGCGGGGAAGCTAGGAACGTCCGCTCACGTCGTACTCGAGTTCGGCTGCAGCTTTCCGGCCAAACCTGTTCCGCTTGTGTTTAGGACATCCGCTACCGCAGCGCCACCGCCATCTCGGTGTCCCGGTTGACCAGCGTCGCGTAGTGGCCGCCGAGGGCGAGGAGTTCGTCGTGGGTGCCGCGCTCCGCGACCCGGCCCCGGTCGAGGACGACGATCTCGTCCGCGTCGCGGATCGTCGAGAGCCGGTGGGCCACCGTGATCGTCGTACGGCCGGCGCTCGCCGCGTCGATGGCCCCCTGAACCGCCTGCTCCGTCTGGGTGTCCAGGGCGCTGGTGGCCTCGTCGAGCACCAGGATCGGCGGGTCGCGCAGGATGGCGCGGGCGATGGCGAGGCGCTGCTTCTCCCCGCCGGAGAAGCGGTACCCGCGCTCGCCGACCACCGTGTCGTACCCGTCCGGCAGCGACATCAGGTAGTCGTGGATCTGCGCGATCCGGGCCGCCGCGACCAACTCCTCGTCGGTCGCCTCCGGCTTCGCGAACCGAAGGTTGTCGGCCACCGTCGCATGGAACAGGTACGTCTCCTGGGAGACCACCCCGACCGTGGCGGCGAGCGTCGCGAACGACAGGTCGCGCACGTCGATGCCGTCGATCGTGACCGTGCCCGCCGTCGGGTCGTACAGCCGCGGGATGAGGTAGCTGAGCGTCGTCTTGCCCGAACCCGTCTCCCCGACGATCGCGAGACTGTGCCCGGCGGGCACCGTCACGTCCACCCCGGCGAGCGTCGGCCGCTCCGCCGACGCGTACGAGAAGCCGATGCCCCGCATGCGCACCTCGCCCCGCAGCCCCTTCGGCTCGACGGGACGCTCCGGCTCGGCGACGTCGACCGGCAGGTCGAGGTACTCGAAGATCCGGCCGAACAGCTCCAGGGAGCTCTGGAGGTCGATCCCGATGGTCAGCAGCCGCTGCGCCGGCCGGAACAGCGCCTGCTGGAGCGTGGTGAACGCGACCAGCGCACCGATCGTGATGGCCATGTGGCCGCCGCTCCCGGTCAGCCCCGCCACCCAGTAGATGATCGCGGGCATGGACGCCATGACGATCCAGATCGTCGACTGGAACCAGAGGCCCGCCGTGCTCGCCCGCACCTCGATCTCGGTGAGCTTGCGGGACTGCCGGGCGAAGTTGTCCGTCAGCGACCGCGAACGCCCCATGGTGTGACCGAGCATGATTCCGCTGACCGACAGCGACTCCTGCACGATCGAGGAGAGGTCGGCGAACTGCCGCTGCCGGTCGCGGGTGATGGTCCGCCGCTCGTCGCCGACGTGCCGGCTCACCCACACGAACGCCGGCAGGATCAGCAGCGACGCGATCGTGAGCCGCCAGTCGAGCAGCGCCATCGCCGTGGTCGTGGCGACGACGATGGTCACGTCCGACACCAGCGCCGTGGCCGTGGTCGTCACGGTGACCTGCATCCCGCCGATGTCGTGCGCGATGCGCGACTGCACCTCGCCCGTCCGGGTCCGGGTGAAGAACGCCAGCGACATGCGCTGGAGGTGCGCGTACACGGCCGTGCGCAGGTCGTGCATGACGAGCTGGCCGATCTTGGCGGACACATGGGTCTGCCAGACGTTGAACGTACTCGTCGCGATCGACACCACGATCATGCCGAGGGCGAGTACGGACAGCAGCCCGGTCCGGCCCTGCGGCAGTGCCACGTCCATGATCTCGCGGATCAGGAACGGGTTGACGAGGGAGACCAGGGACGATCCCACGACCAGCGACGCGACGAACAGCAGGCTCCGCCGATACGGGCGGAACAGCCGGAGGATGCGGCGTTTCTGGGCGGGGAGATGAGCGGTGGCCGACCCGGTGGTGCTCACCCTGGTCTCCTTCTCTTTCGGCTTGCGCGGCTCTTTCGGCTCTTGAGGTCAGTTCCAGTCGACGGAACGCACGACGACGGCGGAGTTGAAGCCGCCGCGGCCCCGTGCGAGCACGAGCGCCGTGGTCACGGGGGCGACCCGCTCCTCGGTGACCAGGTCGAGGTCGTAGTCGGGGGAGAGGGTGACGTTCGCCGTCGGCGGGATCACCCCGTCCCGCATGGCCAGGAAGGCGGTGGCCACGTCCAGCGGCGCCGCCCCCGAACCGAGCCGGCCCGTCATGGTCTTGGGCGCCGTCACGGGGACCGCCCGCGGCCCGAAGACCTCGGTGATCGCCGTCGCCTCGATCCGGTCGAGCTCCGGGGTGCCGGCCGCGTCGGCGAAGACGACGTCGACGTCGCCCGCGGACAGGCCCGCGTCGGCGAGCGCGACCTCGATCGCCTTCCGCAGCGTCGGCTCCCGCCCGCTGTCCGGCGCCGGGTCGAACGTGGACCCGTAGCCGCAGATCTCCCCGTAGACCCGGGTCGCGCCGCGCCGGCGCGCCGCCTCGGCGTCCTCCAGGATCAGCAGGGCGCCGCCCTCGCCGGGCACGTAACCGGACGCCTCGGCGTCGAAGGGCAGGTACGCCCGGTCGGGCCGCTCGTCCGTGCTCATGTCCCCGGTGGTCAGCTGGGCCACCCACCCCCACGGGCAGATGGCGGCGTCGACACCGCCGGACAGGATCAGGTCGCTGCCCTTGCGGACCAGCCGGCGCGCGTGCGCCAGGGCGTCCAGCCCGCCCGCCTGGTCGCTGACGACCACGCCGCTCGGACCGCGCAGCCCGTGCCGGATCGAGATCTGGCCGGTGTTCACCGCGTAGAACCAGGCGAAGGACTGGTACGCGCTGACGTACTGGCTGCCCTGGCTCCACAGGTTCTGCAGCTGGTCCTGGCCGAACTCGAAGCCGCCGGAGGTGCTGGCGGTCATCACGCCCATGCCGTACTCGTCCGCCTCCTCCGTGCTCACCCCGGCGTCGCCCAGGGCGTGCTCGGCGCCGACGAGGGCGAGCTGCGTCATCCGGTCGGTCTGCGGGATGAGCCTGCTCGGCAGGTGCTCCTTGACCTCGAACCCGTCCACCTCGCCGGCGAGCTTGGACGGGTAGCGCTCCGGATCGAAGCGCGTGATGCGGCGGATGCCGCTCCTGGACGCGCGGGTGGCGTCCCAGTACTCCTCCGTGCCGAAGCCGTTGGGGGAGACGATGCCGATGCCGGTCACCACGACCTGGGTGCTCATGCCGTCGTGTTCCTGTCCGGTCGGGCGAGGATCATCGCGCTCTGGAAACCGCCGAAGCCGCTGCCGACGGTCAGTACCGCGTCGGTGCGCCAGTCGCGCGCGGTCAGCGGCACGTAGTCGAGGTCGCAGTCGGGGTCGGGCTTGTGCAGGTTGGCGGTCGGTGGCACCACGTGGTTCTCCATGGCCAGGACGGAGGCGGCGATCTCGATCGAGCCGATCGCGCCGAGCGAGTGCCCGACCATCGACTTGATCGAGCTCACGGGGGTTCGGTAGGCGTGCTCGCCGAGGCTGCGCTTGAAGGCGCTCGTCTCGTGGCGGTCGTTCTGCTTGGTTCCCGAGCCGTGCGCGTTGATGTAGTCGACGGCCTCCGGGGCGAGCTTCGCCTCGTCGAGCGCCGAGCGGATCGCCTCGGACATCTCCCGGCCGTCGGGACGCAGCCCGGTCATGTGGAAGGCGTTGCAGCGGCTGGCGTAGCCGGCGATCTCGGCGTAGATGTGGGCCCCGCGCCGGCGCGCGGACTCCAGCTCCTCCAGGACGAACATCGCGGCGCCCTCGCCGAGGACGAAGCCGTTGCGGGTGAGGTCGAAGGGCCGGGAGGCGTGCTCCGGGTCGTCGTTGCGCGGCGTGGTCGCCTTGATCGCGTCGAAGCACGCGACGGAGATCGGCGAGATCGGCGCGTCCGTGGCACCGGTGACGACCACGTCCGCCGAGCCGTCGCGGATCAGCTCGGCCGCGTAGCCGACCGAGTCGATGCCCGAGGTACAGCCGGTGGAGACCACCGTCGAGGGGCCCTCGGCGCCGACCGCCCAGGCGACCTCGGCGGCGAAGGAGCTCGGGACGAAGTAGTTGTAGAGGTGGGGGACCGCGTACTCGTGGTCGACGAGCGAGAGCCGGCCGCCGTCGCTGACGACCCGGTACTCCTCGTCGAGGCCCATGGTGGCGCCCACGGCGCTGCCGACCGCCACGGCCACCCGGTGCGGCTCGACCGTGCCCAGTTCGAGACCGCTGTCGGCCATCGCCTCGCGGGCGGTGACCAGCGCGAACTGCGCGGCCCTGTCGGTGCGCCGGATCTCCTGCGGGGTGAGCCCGTGCTCGTACGGGTCGAAGTCGATCTCGGCCGCGATCCGGGAACGGAACGGCGTCGGGTCGAAGAAGGTGATCCCCCGCGTCGCCGTGCGGCCCTCGCTGAGCAGGCTCCAGAAGTTCTTGGTCCCGATGCCGCCCGGAGCCGTCACGCCGACGCCGGTGATGACCACGCGGCGGCCGGTCACGCCGACTCCCAGGTGTAGAAGCGCTTCGCCATGGCGTCCGCCGGCGAACGCCAGGTCGCCGGGTCGTACGCCTCGATGAACGGCTTCAGGTCCTGGCTGATCCCGACGAAGCGCGGATCGCTCTTCGCCTGTTCGATGAGCTCGCCGCCGTTGTCGTCGTCGAAGTCCTGAAGATGGAAGTAAAGACCGTTGTACATGAAAAGCTGACGTCGCCGAGTCCCCATGCGGTGCGGCATGTCGGTCTCGTCGAAAGCCGCGAAAAGCCGCGCCACGTCAGCACTCGAACGAGAATCCATCCTGGCCACTATCAGATTGCTGTGCATTCGACCGCCTCCTCGATGATTTGCTGCGCCTATCGCAGATGCTTGACCAGTGCCGCCCATGCGGCGAGCTCCTCTTCCGACAGCGGTGGCAGGCAGGGCTGGTCGGCAAGCGGGATTCCGAAGTCCCTCCCGTCGTAGGGGGGATACATTCCGCTCCACGCAAAACCCATCCACATCAGGCCCTCACCGAAGTTCTTCGATAGGGATCGCATGGCGGATCTGAGCCTCGCGCCCATGTCAATCTCCATTCGCCGGGAACCACCCACCGCCACCTTGTGCGATGTCCCTCAAGGAGGGGTCGGAGGTGTATCGAATTCCGCTGGAGAGGTTGAAGAGGCAACGTGAAAGGGGCGGTTCCCCGAAGGAACCGCCCCTTTTCGATCGGAACGCAGGAATTACTCGGCGGCGACCAGCAGCCCCCGGGCGCGCAGCACCCGCCGCTCGACGGGAGCGAAGACCAGCAGGTCCACGGCGACGCCGACGACGAAGATCAGGAGGATGCCGAGCAGCACGCCGGCCATGTCGGAGAACTCCCGCTGGTTCTCCAGGTACCGGCCCAGGCCCAGCCCCAGGTCGGGCGAGGACGCGATCAGCTCGGCGGCCATCAGCGAACGCCAGGAGAACGCCCAGCCCTGCTTGAGCCCCGCCAGATAGCCGGGCAGGGCGGCCGGCAGCAGGACGTGCCGGGCACCGCGCAGCCCGGTCGCGCCGAGCGTCCGGCCGGCCCGCAGGAACAGCGGCGGCACCTGGTCGACGCCGGCGATCAGCCCGTTCGCGATCGACGGCACCGCGCCGAGCAGGATCACCGCGTACATGGCGGAGTCGTCGATGCCCAGCCAGATCACCGCGGCCGGCACCCAGGCCACCGACGGCAGCGACTGGAGCCCCGAGAGCACCGGCCCGAAGGCGGCCCGCACCGGCCTCACCCGGGCGACCAGCAGACCGATCGGCGTGCCGATCGCGACGGCCGCCAGGAAACCCGACAGTCCGCGCCACACGCTGGTCCAGATGATCGAGAACAGCGTGCCCTGGTACCAGAGGTCGGTGAGCGCGCCCCAGACGGCCGCCGGGCTCGGCAGCTTGTCGGGCGTGGTCAGCCGCAGGCTGTACGCGAGCTGCCAGGCGCCGAGCACCAGCACGGCCCCGAGCACCGGCGGCAGCACCTTCTCCCGCAGCACCCGGCCGGGCGGGACGCGCGGCGCCCGCACGGCCTCCAGGGCGTCGAGACCGGCGCCGACCCCGGCGGAGTCGTCCACCGGGGGCGGGGTGAGGAGGGTGTCACTGCGGGACATGGCGGCGGATCTCCCCACGCAGGTGCTCGGTGATGTCGGTCGTCAGCTCCGCGGCCCGGGCGGACTCGGCGCGCAGCGACCGCGGCAGGTCGATCCGCCACTCCCGCGCGATCCGGCCGGGCCGGGACGAGAGCAGGACGACGCGCTGCGCGAGCCGGACGGCCTCGCGGACGTTGTGCGTGACGAACAGGACGGTGAGCCCGCGCTCCCGCCAGATCCGGGTGAGCTCGTCGTGCAGCACGTCCCGGGTGATGGCGTCGAGCGCGGCGAACGGCTCGTCCATCAGCAGCACCCCGCCGCCCTGGGCGAGCGAACGCGCCAGGGCCACCCGCTGCCGCATCCCGCCGGACAGCTCGTGCACCCGCTTGCCGTGCGCGCCGCCCAGGCGGACGAGCTCCAGGAGCCGCTCGGCCTCGGGCCGCCGCTCCGCGCGCGGGACGCCGGCCAGCCGCAGGGCCAGTTCGATGTTCCCGCCCGCGGTCAGCCACGGGAACAGCGCGTGGTCCTGGAACATCAGTGCCGGGCGGGCGCCGGGCACCTCGATGCTCCCGGAGCTCGGCTCGTCGAGCCCGGCGACCAGGTTGAGCAGCGTGGACTTGCCGCAGCCCGAGGCGCCGACCAGGGTGACGAACTCGCCCGGGGCCACGTCCAGACTGATGTCGTCGAGCACGGGGGCGGCCGCGCCGGGGCGGCCGAAGGCCTTGGAGACGTGCGCGAGACGGACGGCGGGCCGCCCGCCCGCGGCCCCGGCGCCGGTCCCGGGATCCGTCGCGGGATCCGTCACGGGGGCGGTCTCCGGGACGCCCGCCGGGGAGCCCTTCGGGGCGTCCTCCGGAGCGTTCTGCGGGGTGGTCAGTGCCGTGGTCATGCCGGACACCTCCTGCGGGATGGTCGGGGTACGGGGGTGCTACCTGGGCGTGCCGAGTCCGGCGTCCGGCACGGCGGGCCGCCCCGCCGCCCTCAGCGCCTTGTTCAGCGGGGTCAGGTCGTAGATCCCGGCGAGGTCGGGCCGCTCCAGCAGGCCCGCGGTGACCGCGTGGCCGGCCTCGTCCCGCAGGGTTCCGGCCAGCGGGTCGTCGAGGAACTCGATGCTCCGCCAGGCCGGGTCGAGGACTTCGGGCGGGAGCGCCTTGCCGGTGTCCTGCCGGATCCGGGCGTTGGCGTCGGCCTTCGCCCGCTCCGGCCGGTCCCTGATGTACGCGTGGGTGGCCACCGAGCCGCGCAGCACCGCCTCGACGACGTCCGGGTGCGCGGCCAGGAACCGCTGCGAGACGACGAGGTGGGTGATGACGAACCTGCCGCCCGGCCACAGCGACCGCTCGTCGAGCAGCACCTTCGCGCCGAGCGCGACCAGCCGGGAGGCGGTCGGCTCGGGCACCCACGCGCCGTCGACGGCGCCGGAGGAGTACGCGTTCGGGGTGACCTTGTTGTCCGTGCGGACGACGGAGACGTCCCCCGCGCCGGAGGCCGCGTCCACCCGGAGGCCCCGGCCCGCCAGGTAGTGGAGGAGGGCGACGTCCTGGGTGTTGCCCAGTTGGGGAGTGGCGATCCGCTTGCCCCGCAGGTCGTCGAGGGAGGCGATCCGCGCCGGGTTCACGACGAGCTTCACGCCGCCGGAGGCCGAACCGGCCACGATCCGGAGGGACGTGCCGCCGGAGCGGGTGTAGCCGTTGATCGCGGGGGAGGGGCCGAGCCAGGCGAGGTCGACCGCGCCGGCGTTGAGCGCCTCGATCGCCGACGGGCCGGCGTTGAAGACCTGGGTGCGGATCCGGGTCGCGCCCAGCTCCTTCTGGAACAGGCCCTTGTGCAGGCCCACCAGGGCGGTGCCGTGGGTCAGGTTCGCGAAGTAGCCGATCCGTACGGTGTCGGCGGAGAGCCGCGGGCCCGCGGTGCCCGCCACGGGCTCCACCGCCGGGTCGGGGCCGCCGGCCCGGGACCCGTATCCGCAGGACGACAGCAGTCCGGCGACGGCCAGGACCGCGACGGCGGCCCGGGCGGCCGCCCGCCTCACGCCCCCTCGCATCAGAACCGGTCCCGGTCGCCGGCCGTGCCCGCGGTCCCGAAGGCCTCGCCCGCCATGCCGGCGGTGAGCGTGGTGCCGTCGGCCGGGTCGATCAGCAGGAACGATCCGGTGCGCCGGTTGTCGGTGTAGCTGTCGAGCGCCAGCGGCTCGGCGGTGCGCAGCACCACGTGGCCGATGTCGTTGCCGTTCAGCCCCTCGGCGCCGGAGCGCTGTTCGAGGGTGCCGATGTCGATGCGGTACGAGATGTCCTTGACGAGCGCCCGCACGGTACGGGTGGTGTGCTTGACCAGCACCTTGGCGCCGACCCGCAGCGGGCGCTCGTCCAGGTGGCAGACGCTCGCCTCGATGTCCTTGGTGGGCACCGGGGCCCGGCCGCCGGCGGCTATCAGGTCGCCGCGGGATATGTCGATGTCGTCGGCGAGCCTGACGGTGACCGACTGGGGCGCCCAGGCGGTGTCCGCCTCCTTGCCGAGGGCGTCGAGGCCCGCGACGGTGGTGGTGCGCCCGGACGGCAGGACGGTGACCGGGTCGCCGACCCGCAGCACTCCGGAGGCCAGCTGGCCCGCGTAGCCCCGGTAGTCGGGGTGTTCGGCGGTCTGCGGGCGGATCACGTACTGGACGGGGAAGCGCGCGGGCTCCTGGCTCGGGTCGCTGCCGACCGGGACGGTCTCCAGGTGCTCCAGGAGGGTCCGGCCGCCGTACCAGTCCATGTGCGCGGACGGCTCCACGACGTTGTCGCCGGCGAGCGCCGAGAGCGGGATCGCCACCACGTCCCGGACGCCGAGGGAGGCCGCGTACCTCGTGAACTCCTCGGCGATGGCGGCGAAGACGGGCTCGGCGTAGTCGACGAGGTCCATCTTGTTGACGGCGAGGACGACGTGCGGGACGCGCAGCAGGGCGGCGACGGCGGCGTGCCGGCGGGTCTGCTCGACGACGCCGTTGCGGGCGTCGACGAGGACCACGGCCAGTTCGGCGGTGGAGGCGCCGGTGACCATGTTCCGGGTGTACTGCACGTGCCCGGGGGTGTCGGCGAGGATGAACCGGCGGCGGGCGGTCGCGAAGTAGCGGTAGGCCACGTCGATGGTGATGCCCTGCTCGCGCTCGGCCCGCAGGCCGTCGGTGAGCAGCGCCAGGTCGGGCGCCTCCTGGCCGCGCTTGCGGGAGGCGTGCTCGACGGCCTCCAACTGGTCGGCGAGGACCGACTTGGAGTCGTGCAGGAGCCGGCCCACCAGGGTGGACTTGCCGTCGTCGACGGACCCGGCGGTGGCGAAGCGCAGCAGCGAGGCGGCGGGGGCCTCCTGAGTGGTGGTCACGGACGTGGTCACGGCTAGAAGTACCCCTCGCGCTTGCGGTCTTCCATGGCGGCCTCGGAGAGCTTGTCGTCGGCCCGGGTGGCGCCGCGCTCGGTGAGGCGGCTGGCGGCGATCTCGGCGATGATGTCCGCGTTGGTGGCGGCGTCGGAGTCGACGGCGCCGGTGCAGGACATGTCGCCGACCGTGCGGTAGCGGATCAGCCGCTTCTCGACCCGCTCGGTCTCCCGGGGCCCGCCCCACTCGCCCGCGGTCAGCCACATCCCGTCGCGGGCGAAGACCTCCCGCTCGTGCGCGTAGTAGATCGCCGGCAGCTCGATGCCCTCGCGCTCGACGTACTGCCAGACGTCCAGCTCGGTCCAGTTGGACAGCGGGAAGACGCGCACGTGCTCGCCGGGTGCGTGGCGGCCGTTGTAGAGCGACCACAGCTCGGGGCGCTGGCGGCGCGGGTCCCAGGCGCCGAACTCGTCGCGCAGCGAGAACACCCGCTCCTTGGCGCGGGCCTTCTCCTCGTCGCGGCGGCCGCCGCCGAACACCGCGTCGAAGCGGTGGGACTCGATGGCGTCGAGCAGCGGGACGGTCTGCAGCGGGTTGCGGGTCCCGTCGGGGCGTTCGCGCAGCCGGCCCGCGTCGATGAACTCCTGGACGGAGGCGACGTGCAGGCGCAGCCCGTGCCGTTCGACGACCCGGTCGCGGTAGGCGAGGACCTCGGGGAAGTTGTGCCCGGTGTCGACGTGCAGCAGCGCGAAGGGCACCGGCGCCGGCGCGAAGGCCTTCAGCGCCAGGTGCAGCATGACGATGGAGTCCTTGCCGCCGGAGAAGAGGATCACCGGCCGCTCGAACTCGCCCGCCACCTCGCGCAGGATGTGCACCGACTCCGCCTCCAGGGCGTCCAGGTGCGACAGTGCGAACGGGTTCTCCGACGCCTCGGTCGGACGCCGGGTCGCGGTCGTCATGCCAGGCCCCTCTCGGTCAGGAAGGTGTGCAGCTCGGCGGCGGACTCGGCCACCGAGCGGCCCTGCGTCCGGATGCGCAGCTCCGGGTTCTCCGGTGCCTCGTACGGGTCGTCCACGCCGGTGAGGCCGGAGATCTCTCCCGCGGCCTGCTTGGCGTAGAGCCCCTTCACGTCCCGCGCCGAGCAGAGCTCGACGGGGGTGGCGACGTGGACCTCGACGAGCTCGGTGCCCCGGGCGGCGTGCCGCGCGCGGACGGCGGCACGGGAGTCGGCGTACGGCGCGATGACCGGCACCAGCACCTTCACGCCGTGCGCGGCGAGCAGCTCGGCCACGAAGCCGATCCGGGTGACGTTGGCGTACCGGTCCTCCCGCGTGAAGCCGAGCCCCTTGGACAGGAACGCGCGGATCTCGTCACCGTCGAGCACCTCGACCTCGTGCCCCTCGGCACGCAGGCGGCCGGCGAGGGCGAGGGCGAGGGTGGTCTTGCCCGAGCTGGGCAGCCCGGTCAGCCACACGGTGGCACCGCGGGCCCGGGCCGCGGCCGCGGTGTCCCCGCCGGCCTCCTGGACGTGAGCTGTGGTCACGGCGATGTTCTCCCCGAAGGTGAGGTGCTGCTTTCCGGACAGGACCCAGGGCGTGTCGTGCCGATCGGGCCCGGCTCGCGACGCCTGGCACGACATCCCCTAGGCGGTGGCGAACTCGGCCAGGGTCCGGCCCAGCACGTCCATGTCGATCCGGTGCCAGGAGCCGGGCAGTTCGAGGCCCCGGCCGTTGGGCAGCGCCGCCGTCGTCGCCTGCGCCGCCGCACGCAGCCAGGCGCTGGTGCTGTCGCTGTTGAGGACGAGGGTCTCGGTCTCGTAGGTCGCGAGCCGGTCCACCGGGACGGTGTAGTCGCCGCAGATCAGCGTGTCGTACGCGAGGGTGTGGGCGTTCGCCTCGTTCATCGCCCAGATCGGGCCCTTGCGCCACTCCGCGATGGTGTCGGGAGTGAAGCCGAGGAAGCCGCCGAGGAAGTGCTCGACCGCCTCGTCGCGGCGGTCCTCGGTGAGGAGGACCCGGAGCGTCTTCGCGAAGTTCCACACGGGCTTCGGGAAGCCGTCGACCCGGAAGAAGGGCTCGTGCAGGGCGAGTTTGGTGATCGGGGCACCGGCGAGCGCCGCCTCGATCGCGAGGTTCGCGCCGGACGACCCGGCGAACACCACGGCCTCGCCGCCGGCCGCCTGGATGACCGCCTCCAGGTCCTCTATCTCGCGCTCGACGGCGTACTCGGGCGCGTCGCCGCTCAGGCCGCGCCCCCGGCGGTCGTAGACGTACGTGGTGCAGTGGGGCGTCAGTTCGGGCACCAGGGCGTCGAAGATCGTGTGGTCGCGGAACGACCCGTTGAGAAGCACGATGGGCGGGCCTTCGCCCGCCTTCTCGTAGGCGATCGTCGTGCCGTCCCGGGAAACGACCTTGCGCATCTCGCACTCCTCATGCCGACCGGAGGTGCTCTCACCTCGCCGTATGTCGGCATCTTCGAGCGCGTCGCTGGATCACCGGTCGAGGACCGGTCGCGGGTGGCGGCCCGCCTCCGCCGTCAGGCGAGCCAACCGGCCTCGGTGGCGATGCGGACGGCGTCGAGTCGGTTGCGCGCGTTCAGCTTCATCACGGTCGTCGTCAGGTAGTTGCGTACCGTGCCGATCGACAGATGCAGCTTGGCGGCGATCTCGCTGGGCTCGTCACCCTGGGCGGCCATGCCCAGGACCTCGGTCTCGCGCTCGGACAGGGGGTTCTCGCCGATGTCCCAGGCGCTCATGGCGATCTGCGGGTTGATCACCCTGCGTCCCGCGAACACCTCCCGGACCGCCTGCGCGAGCCCTTCGGCCGGGGAGTCCTTGAGCAGGAACCCCGAGACGCGCGCTGCCATCGCCCGGCGCAGCAGACCCGGGCGTCCGAGCCCGGTCATGATGAGCGTCCGGCAGTCCGGAAGCAGATCGTGCAGCGTCTCCGCGGCCGTGAGCCCGTCCATGTTCGGCAGGTCGACGTCCATGACGGCCACGTCCGGCCGGCACTCCAGTGCGGTGGGGACGATGAGATCGCCCCGGTCCACCACGCCGACGACCTCCAGGTCGGGCTCCAGTTCGAGCAGCGCGACCAGCGCTCCTCGCACCATGTGCATGTCCTCGGCAAGGAGAATTCTGATCACCCGATTCTCCACTTATCCCCCTTTTACCTTCCTTGAAGGTATGTAATGCGCCTTAACCTACCCGCGAACCGTCAGTGCGTGGGTCCCGAATGCGCGACGGCGTACGGCGATTCGCGCTCCGTCGCCTGGCCGCGGTACCCGCGCGCCACGAGTCGCACGTCCGCGAGCGCCTGGCGCGAGATCTCGAGGACGGTGGTCAGCTCATCCTGCGCGGGCCCCGTGGCCCGGGGCAGCATCCGGTGGATGAGCGCGCACTTCATCGTGACCTCGGAGAGGCTCGACCCGAGCACCTGGTGCAGCTCGCGCTCCACGATGAGGCGCTCGCGGGCGACCGCCATCCGCGCCAGCGCGCCCCTGGCCTCCTGGAGTTCGCTGACCAGCCGGTAGAGCGCGGTGAACGCGTACACGGCCAGGCCCGCCATCAGCGACGAGTCGGTCTCGTAGACCATCTCGTAGAGCGAGTCCCCGGCGGCCGCCCCCACCGGCACGATCACGGCCACCGAGGCCGCGTAGAGCACCCATCGGAGCCTCCCGCCCACGGTGAAGAGGAACGATCCGGCAAGGAACCCGGCCATCGAACCCCACGGCCCGCCGAGCCAGAGCAGCGGGGCGTACGTGCCCACGGCCTGCACGCCCAGGCCGATCGCCCGCGCGTACACCGGCCAGGTGTGCGCGGGACGCAGCGAGAGCAGCAGCTGCACGGTCGCGACGACCGCGAGGCAGCCGAGGAAGGCCAGGAAGGCGGGACCGGACGGGGTGGTGGCCGCCACGTTGATCACGGTGATCAGCGTGTAGCCGGCCAGGACGGCCAGGAGCATGGCCCGCGCCATCCGCGGCGCCCACGGCCTGGCCGCCTTGCGCTGCTCCTCGGGCTCGGGCTCCGCGCGGCGCTCTTCGGGCCGGGGGACGACCGGGGTGCGGGCGACGACCTCGAACCAGCCGTCCTCGGCCGGGCCGCCGCTCAGGTCGCCGCCGATGCCGCGCAGCCGGGTGGTCAGGTTGCCGAGCCCGCTGCCGCCCTCGGGGAGCGTGTCGCAACTGCCCTCCCCGACGCCGTCGTTGCGGATCACCAGGGAGATCGTGCCGCCCTCGCGGGTCGCGCTGATCGCGCAGTGCTGCGCCTTGCTGTGGCGCAGGGCGTTGGTGACGGCCTCGCGGAGCACGATGGCCAGGACGGTGTCGACCTCGCGCGGCAGCGGACCGCAGGCGAGGTCGGCCTCGGCCTCGATCTGCGCGGCGGCCAGCACCGACAGCGCGGACTCGGCCTCGTCGGCCAGGGACATGTCGCGGTAGCCGGTGGCGACGACCCGCACGTCGGCCAGGGCCTCGCCGGCGATGCCGAGCACCTCGGCGACCTCGGACCTGGCCCGGTCGGGCGCGGTCGGGAGCAGCCGGTAGCCGAGTTCGCTCTTCAGCGCGATGGCCGAGAGGCTGTAGCCGAGCAGGTCGTGCAGGTCGTGGGCGACCCGCAGCCGTTCCTGGATGACGGCCATGCCGGCCAGCTCGCGCCGGGTGTCCCGGAGTTCCGCGACCAGGTCGGACAGGGAGCTGACCCCGTAGATGATGAGGCTGGCGAGCAGCGTGGCGCCGAGTCCGTAGGCCGCCTTGTCGGGGCCGGCGATGGCGACCACCGCGGCCACGATGGCGGCGATGACGGAGGCGTACAGCGGCCAGCGGAGCCGGCCGGGAACGGCGAGGAGGATCGAGCCCGCGAGCAGTCCGGCCATCGCGCCCCACGGCATCCCGAGCCAGACGAGCGGCAGGAAGGTGGCCACGGCCTGCGCGGAGAGCGTCAGCGCCCGGGTGCGGACGGGCCAGTCGCGCGGTCTTCGGGTGGAGTGTGCGTACTGCAGGGCGAGGACGGCCGCCATGCTGAGGGTGAGTAACGCGAGCCGTGCGGGGCCCGGGTTCTCGTCGCGGACGGCCAGCACGGTGACGACCGTGTGGCCGGCGAGCGTCCCCAGCGTCACCTGGAGCGCCATGCGGGATGCCTGCACCCCACACGCGTCGTGCGGGTCGTCCTCGCCCTGGGGTGCGTCGAGCATCAGCGCGCGCCTCCTGGTCCGACCAGCGGTGGACGAGAGCACAGGCGACCGCCCGAGTACCCCCCTGAATACCGCCGGTGATCATACCTGGGAAGTAACGGCTTGTCATGAGCGCAATTTGCACTTTTCCGACTTCTTCGACGGGGCCCGACCGCCACCAGCGGTGATGCCCCGGCCTCCTTTCCGGGCCTTTTGCCCTCTTGGCGCGCGCCTCGGAGGAACGTCAGAGGAACAGCGGAACGGGGTTCAGATCCTCGTACGCCGTAGGGGAGTTCAGCCTTCCGAGTCGCACCGGTACGTCGAACAGGCGGCCGGGCGCGAACCTCGCCCAGAAGTGCCGCAGACCCGGGACGACCACCTTCACCACCGGCAGCCCGAGGTCGGGCCTCGTCTGGTCGAGCACGAACACCTCGAGGCCCTGGGCCTTGGCCAGCGAGCAGAGGTGCTCCAGGTCGTCCCGCAGATCGGCCCGCGGCACATGCGCGTAGTCCGCCGGCGTCCGTGCCGGAAGCTCCGCGTCCGGCAGGAGGTAGGGCTGGTCGGCGACCGTCGCCCCGCGCAGCCAGTCGAGCAGGTGCTCCGGCAGCCCCTTCGCGTACCCGCCCGTCACGGCCGGCAGCAGCTGGCCCAGCTCGGTGACGGCACGGCACAGCGCGACGGCCGGGTCCAGGTGCGCGCCGAAGCCGAGCATGATCTCCTCGGCGGGACCGTCGACCCGGCGCGACACCGCGGCCATCACCGGAATGCCCAGGTCGGCGGTGAGGTCGAGCACCCACAGGTCGCGGCCGAGCTCGCTGAATCGTTCCGGCAGAGCGGAGACCCACGCGTCGCCGAACGACGCCAGGTCCACCCCGGCGTGCCGCGTCCGGTTGTACCACCACAGCGCGACCGCGTCCCGCTCCACCAACTCCAGGAAACCCTGCAGGATCGCGTCCTCCAGCGTGCCGCCCGCCGCGTTCCCGTTGGAGTCCGCGACGACCGAACCGACCCCGTCGGCATCGAAGTACAACTGGCTCGTCGGCAGCAGCCGGTGCCGGCCCTCGGTGAGCGACCACACGGGCGTCCACTCGATCTCGGCGTCCTCGTCGAACCGCTCCGGCACGTACTGGAACGGAATGCCCGGCGCGTTCCACCGCTCCCGCTCCCGGTACTGCCGCTCGTCGAACAGCATGCACGCCCCCGGATGCACCGCGTCCGGCGCCAGCGCCCGGTAACTCCCCAGCACCGTCGCCTCGTCACGGAACCGCGACGCGCTGTACCGCTCCACCGCCTCGCACAACCCGCTCACCCGCGCGTCCAGATCGGTGCGCCCCTTGCCACCGCTCTGCATCCGCAACCCCGCGCGGAACGACGGCAGATCCGCCCCGGCGAACGCCAGGTTCGGCCCCGCCTGGTAGCAGTGCAGGAACGACGGGCTCCGCGGATCACGCACGACCCGCTCCACGATCCCCGTCACCGGATCGGCCAGATGCCCGAACCGGTCCCACATCTGCTCCGCCGACAGCGCCCGGTGCCCGTTGCCCGCCGCGACGCCCTTCGGCCGCGACACCGGCCGCACCGGCCGCCGCGCCAGGTCCGCGACCAGCCCGGGATCACCGCAGTCCGCACACTGCGGCCTCCGGTCCACCGGATGGTGGGTGGCGCTCAGCGTCAGCGTGTCCAGCGACCACACCGCGCTCTGGCTGTCGTCGCGCATCCCCGCCAGCCACTTCGCCGCCTGGAGCGCCGCCGTCTGCAGCCCCAGCTCACGCGTCGCCGCCAGCGACGCCTCCGGCACCCGCACCGGCCCGTCGAGCCCCAGCGCGCGCCGCACCTGCGACTCGCCGCGCCGATGGGAGCGGAGCCGTACCGCCAGACACGACCAGCACGGCCCGTCGCCCGGCCGGAACACCGGACCGATGCACAGCTGCGCCCCGTAGGGCTTGGCCGGCAGCCACGGCCGGCCGTCCGCGATCCGGGCGGCGTTGAACACGGCCAGCTCCGGGTCGAGGTAGTCGTCGCAGACGACCAGCGCGAACGGCGCGTCGGGGCCGCACGTCAGACCCGCCGCGCGGCAGGCCCGCTCGGCCGCCGCCGCGTCGGCGCCGCCGATCGCGACGACGCTCACCTCGGCCTCCACCGGATCGCCCACACCGGCGAGGTCCCAGTAGGCCCCGGCCGCCTCGTCCTTCGGACGATCGGCGTGGAAACCGACGAGACCCGCGGAGGCGAGCCGGCCGAGCATGCCGTCCAGCTGCTCGGTGGGGATGTCCACGGCCGCTCGCAGCTCGGGGAGGGTCAACGAGCCGTCGAGCAGCGGGGCCATCTTCTGGATCGCCGCTCCGGAGAGCGCCGTCGTGCCCCGCGGGGAGACGAGGTAGACCGCCTCGCCCGGGACGATCTCGGCGCGGAAGTGGCGCCGGAAACCTATCCGTCCGTCAGCCTGCACGGTGGCGCCGCTCTATCGCGCCGCGTCGACGGGCAGGGTGTAACACCACGGGGCCGGGTTCTCCCCGTCGGAGGGGGAGCCGTCGAGGTTCTCGATGATCAGGTCGTCGAAGCCGGGAGTGGTCTGCATGACGTCGCCTCTCTCTGCCGCCTGCCGCAGCCGGTTCGTCGCTGCGGTGCCCCGAAGTCAACAGCGACCCCGGCGAGGGCCGCCATGCGCCGATTCATGTTCCCCATGTGAATTCTTCACATGGGAGAGATGTGCAGCTCAGTGGGCAACTCGCGGCGCTCTCGGCATGCTGGAGACCGAGATCGATAGGTGCGATGCCTGGAGGAACGCAATGTCCGAAGGTCCTACAAGGTTCGACCCCGTCAACGCCGGTCAGCAGCCCGGACCGCTGAGCATCGGACTGCTCGGCTCGCTGTCCCTGCATCTCGACCGGACCCCCGTGACGGCGAGCGCCCCCAAACAGCGGCAGGTACTCGCGCTCCTCGCCCTGAACGCGGGCCGGGTCGTGACCGTGCCGGCGCTCATCGAGGAACTGTGGGGCGACCGCCCCCCGCGCAGCCACGCCACCACCCTGCAGACGTACGTGCTCCAGCTCCGCAACGCCCTGGCCGCCGCCGACTCCGACCGCCCCGGCGTGCGCCAGATACTCGGCACCTGTCACAGCGGCTACCTCCTGGAGGACGGCACCTGCACCACCGACGTGGAGGTCTTCGAGCGCCACGTCCGCGCCGGCCGCAACGCCTCCGAGGCCGGCGACCACCGCCGCGCCTCGGAAGAGCTGCGCGAGGCACTGCAGTTGTGGCGCGGCCCCGCCCTCGTCGACGTCCGCAAGGGCAGCGTCCTGGAGATCGAGGCGGTGTCCCTGGAGGAGAGCCGGCTCGGCGCCCTCGAACGGCGCATCGAGTCCGACCTCGCGCTCGGCCGTCACGCCGACCTCCTCGGCGAGCTGACCCGCGTCGTCGCCCGCAACCCCATGAACGAGAACCTCTGCGCCTACCTGATGATCGCCCTCTACCGCGCCGGCCGCGTCGGACGCTCCCTGGAGGCCTTCCACCGCCTCCGGTCCGTGCTCAACCACGAGCTCGGCGTCGAACCCTGCCCCCGCCTCCAGGGCCTCCAGACGGCCATCCTCTCCGGCGACCCCAGCCTCGACGTCTGGTCCGTCTCCTGGTCCCCCGAGGAGTTCGCCGCCAACCGCCTCGCCCGCGCCTCCTGACCCGGGCCCCGGGAGCCTCCCCACCCACAGGAGCCGTCACCCCCGCACACGGCTCCTGGTGGGGGAGGCGGGCGACCGAGCCCCGGGCCCGGCCCGCCTGCCGCGCGACTCCGTAACTCCGGGCTCGACTGCTCCGGGCTCGACTGCTCCGGGCTCCGCGGCTCCGGAGTCCCATGCTCCGGTCCCCGCTACTGATGCTCCGGTCCCGCTACTGCGGACTCGGCTCTCCGCTGGTCCGGACTCCGCTACTCCGCCGATTGCTCGACCGTGATCTCCCGCTTCAGGATCTTGCCCGTCGGCCCCTTGGGCAGCCCCGGCACCAGCCGGACGATCCGCGGGTACTTGTACGGTGCCACCCGGGCCTTCACGAACGCGCGCAGCTCGTCCGCCGTGACCTCCGCGCCCGGCTTGAGGGACACGACGGCCGCGACCTCCTCGCCGTGCACCTCGTGCGGCACCCCCACCACGGCGGCCTCGGCGACGTCCGGGTGCTCGTAGAAGACCTCCTCGATCTCGCGCGGGTAGACGTTGTACCCGCCGCGGATCACCAGGTCCTTCTTGCGGTCCACGATGAAGTAGAAGCCGTCCTCGTCGCGGCGCGCGAGGTCCCCGGTGCGGAACCAGCCGTCGGTGAAGGCGGCCGCGTCGGCCTCGGGACGGTTCCAGTAACCGGCCATGACGTTCGGGCCCTGCACGGCGATCTCGCCGACACCGCCCTCCGCGACCTCCTTGCCCTCGTCGTCGACCAGCCGGACCCGCACCCCCTCGATCGGGGTGCCGATCGACCCCGGCTTGCGCGGGCCGTCCAGCGACCCGAAGGTCACCACCGGGGCGGTCTCCGACAGGCCGTACCCCTCGACGACGGGACAGCCGAAGGCGGACTCGAAGCGGTACAGCACCTCCACCGGCATCGCCGACCCGCCGGTCACGCAGAGCCGCAGCCCCTCCTCGCCCGTCAGCCCGGTGGAACCGGCCGCCTCGGCGGCGGCGAGCAGCCCGAGGAACATGGTGGGCACCCCCTCCATCACCGTGACCCGGTCCCGGGCGAGGATCTCCAGCGCCTTCGCCGCGTCGAAGCGCGGCAGCAGCGTGATCCGGGCGCCGGTCAGCACCGCCGCGTTCAGACCGCAGGTCTGGCCGAACACGTGGAAGAACGGCAGCCCGCCGAAGACCGTGTCCGACGCCGACATCCCGAGCACCCGCGCCACGGCCGCCGTGTTGGAGCCCAGATTGCCGTGCGTCAGCCGCGCCCCCTTGGGCCGACCGGTCGTGCCCGACGTGTAGAGCAGCACCGCGAGGTCGTCGTCGTCCCGCTCCACGACCTCCCCGAGGGGCTCGGCCGCGGCCGGCCCGGCCGCGAAACCGGGGGCCGTCACGTCGACGCACCCGATGCCGAGCTCCGCCGCCGCGGCGCCCGCCTCGGCCATGGCGGCGCCCCACGCCAGGATCAGCCTCGCCCCGCAGTCGCCCGCGCCGTAGCCGATCTCCCCGGCCTTCAGCAGCGGATTCATCGGCACCACCACCGCCCCGGCCCGCAGCACGCCGTAGTAGGCGACGGCGAAGTGCGGGATGTTCGGCAGCAGCACCGCCACCCGGTCACCGGGCCCGACCCCCTGCCCCGCCAACCACCCCGCCACCCGAGCGCTCCGCTCGTCCAGCGTCCGGTAGTCGAGCGTCACCTCGTCCAGCCGGATCGCCGTACTCTCCGGCCGCTCCGCCGCGGTCCGAGCCAGATTCAGGGCCAGATTGGTCACCGTCGACCTCTTTCCGATGATTCGGGCATTGCTCCCGGGCAGGCTGTCCGCCACCCCCATTCCACCCTCGACGGCGCCCCACCGCAGGTCAGGGGGCCACCGCACGGGGGACGCGCCGCCGGGCGAGAGCCGCGGCGGCGCGTGCTTGCCGTGAGGCGCGACGGGCGCCGGCGCATGCCCGCCCTCGGGCGCATCGGGCGGTGGTGCACGCCCGCCCTCGGGCGCA